>CAYUVJ010000417.1:0-2564 GCA_964447955.1 uncultured Gemmatimonadota bacterium | reverse complement strand
CCGGCTGGCCCGGATGCGCTCCTTGTGCGCTCTCGTCCAGCGGCCGGCCACCGAGGCGCCGGCCAGGTGGAAGACGACCTCTACGCCCTCGAAGGCGGCCGCCGGGGCCGGCTCCCGGAGCGGGTCCCAGGCGTACACCTGGGGATCACCCGGCAGCGGTCCGACCCGTTCCGGGGAGCGGGAGAGCACGACCGCCTCGTCGCCCGCCTCGGCCAGCCGCGACAGCAGCCGCCGTCCGATGAACCCGGTCCCGCCGGTGATGAGTACCCGCATCTTCGTATCCTCCGTTCCTGAACAAAAATCTATGCGCTAGGCTGTCCCGCCCCGCCGATACTACAGTCCGACGGGAGCCGGGAGCGACCGGCGGAACATGGAACGGGGAGAGCCGATGGGTTGGTTGGACAGGATCAGTGAAGACCCGCGGGTGCGGCACCGCAACCAAGCCGGACTCCCCGAGACCGGCCGCTGTGTGCTCTACTGGATGCAGCGGGCCCATCGGGCCGAGGGGAACCCCGCCCTGGAGACGGCGGTGGCGGCCGCCCGGGCGCTGGAGCTTCCCCTGGTCGTCCTCTTCCAGCTGGTCCCCGACTTCCCCGGCGCCACCGAGCGCCACTACGCCTTCCTGCTGGAGGGGCTGGAGGAGACCGCCCGGAGCCTGGAGGCCCGGGGGATCCCCTTCCGGCTGAGGCTCCATGAGGGGGACCCGGCCGACGGGGTGGCCGCCTTCGCCGACGAGGCGGCGACATGAGCGCCGCGACCGACACCCCGGCCGGCACCCTCCCCCCCCTGCCCGGCCCCGGACCGGAGATGTGGTCGGAACTCCGGCTGGGCATCTCCACCTGCCTGATGGGCGAGGAGGTCCGCTGGGACGGCGGCCACAAGAAGGACGGCTTCCTGATGGGGACGGTGGGGGAGTTCGTGCGCTGGATCCCGGTCTGCCCCGAGGTGGACATCGGGCTGGGCACCCCGCGGGAACCCATCCAGCTGGTCCGCGACGGGGAGACCCTGCGGCTGGTCGGCACCAAGAGCGGGGACGACCACACCGAAGCCATGGTGACCTACTCGGCGGAGAAGGTGGTTCAGCTCTCCGACTGGAGCCTGTCGGGCTACATCCTGAAGAAGGACTCCCCGACCTGCGGGATGGAGCGGGTGAAGGTCTACGACCACAACGGGGTCCCGGCCCGGGACGGGCGGGGACTCTACGCCGCCGAACTGATGGCCCGCTACCCCCTGCTGCCGGTCGAGGAGGAAAGCCGGCTGCACGACCCCCGCCTGCGGGAGAACTTCTTCGAGCGGGTCTTCGCCTACCAGCGCCTGCGCCTGTTCTTCAGCCGCCCCTGGACCATCGGCGAGGTGGTGGCTTTCCACAGCCGGGAGAAGTACCTGCTGCTGGCCCACCATCAGGAGAACTACCGGAAGCTCGGCCGGCTGGTAGCCCGGGCGAAGGAGCACGACCCGGCCACCCTGGCCGTCGATTACGGTGAGCTGTTCATGACGGCACTGGGCAAACTGGCCGACCCCGGCCGGCACCGCAACGTGCTGCAGCACATGATGGGTTATTTCTCCGAGCGGCTCAGCCCGGCCGAACGGCAGGAACTGGTCGAGCTGATCGACGACTACACAGAGCAGATGGTCCCGCTGGTGGTGCCCCTCACCCTGGTCCGCCACTACGTGCGGATCCACGAGGTCGACTACCTGGCCGGACAGACCTACCTGGAGCCCCACCCCAAGGAGTTGATGCTGCGCAACCACGTGTGAACATGGAACCGCCCTCCGTCGCTGTCAGGCGGCGGAGGGCGGCGGTCCGACGGATCTTCGACGGTCAAGGTGGATACCGGACGGTCAGGGGAAGAGACCGCGTTTCCTATAGACCAACTCGATCCGGGACAGGGCGATGATATAGGCGGCGGTTCGCCAGTCGGTCCCAAGGTTCTCTGCACAGTCCGCAACACGGGCGAAGGCCGAACCTATCTTTGCCCTGAGCTTGTGGTCGACCTCCTCCAGGTCCCAGTACTCACTGCTCTTGTTTTGAAGCCATTCGAAATAACTGACGACCACACCCCCGACGTTGCAGAGCACATCGGGGATCAATTCGATCCCACGGGTCTGCAGGACGGAGTCGCCGTCCGGTGTCGTCGGTCCGTTGGCGGCTTCGGCCACGAGCGACACATCGAGCCATTCGGCGGTGGTCTCATCGATCTGGTTCTCAAGCGCAGCCGGCACAAAGATGTCGGCCGGAGTGCGCAGGAATTCCTCGCGGCCGATCGGGTCGGCGGCCGGGTAACGGGCGACCCCGCCGGTCTCCCGGACATGATGGGCGAGCTTCTCGGCATCGATCCCCCGCGGATCGGCGATCGCGCCGGTGATGTCCTCCACCGCCAGCAGGCGCACCCCCAGCCGCTGCAGAAGACGTCCGGTCCATGAGCCGACGTTGCCGAAGCCCTGAATGATGCAGGAGGCCCCTCTCAGGTCGAAACCTCTTCGCTGCGCCCAGAGATGGATATTGTAGACGACACCCTGCCCGGTGGCCTTCTCCCGCCCCTGACTCCCTCCCGATTCGATCG
>CAYUVJ010000416.1:0-2567 GCA_964447955.1 uncultured Gemmatimonadota bacterium | reverse complement strand
ACCACGATCTTCTCGTCGGTGTTCCCCGGAGGGTCGGCCGGCAGAGTAGTATCCCCCGCCGCGTTCGCGCCGCTCCAGAGCCAGACCTTGTGCGGGTAGTAGCAGGAAGAACCGTACTGGGTGTAGGTGGTCCAGGTCGCCGAGATCACCCGGCTGTCGGTCGTGGCCCCCGACTTGGCCTTCTCCCGCACCACTTCTTTCCAGACCGCCGCGATCTGGTGGGTGTGGAGCGTATCCATGCCGCTGTACTGCTGGGCCGCATAGGTGATCTCACGGACTACCCAGTACCGGTCTCCCGACTCGGGGGTGACCGACAGGCCCCGCCCGTCGAAGGGACTGACCTCCTGCTCGATGCGGATCGGCAGCCCGTTCATCTCGCTGAAGTTCTGATGGGTCTCGGTCACGATGGAGTCGCTGCCGGCATAGACCGTGCTGCGGATCTCCGAGTAGTTGCGGCGGACGATCGTCGTGTCGGCCAGCGTGTAGTCGGTCTTGGTTCGCAGCGTGTCCTGGGAACAGTAGGTCCGTACCTCTTCGAGCGTCCCACTGCTGTTGCCGTAGCCGTGACGGAGTTGGTAGACGGTCTGTCCGATCGAGCCGGAGGGGATGACGGCCACTTCCTCGTAGACCGGCGGTACCGTGCCGCTGGAGTCCAACACGGCGTAGGTCGTCGTCTCGGTTCCCGCTCCCATCTTGCGGTCCTCGGACACCGTTTTCAGCCGGTAGATGCCCCCCGCACTGCCGCGGTTGGCATACGTGAACGTCCGCGTGCCGCCGGTGGGCAGGGTCATGACCTGCAGCGCATACCGGTTCGGGTCGCTGCTGCGATAGGTGTACGTATGGGCGGGAAGCCCTTCCCCTCCCTGGGTGGGGTGCATCCGGCGCACCGATTCCAGTTTCAACTTCTTGGTGTCGCCGCTGCCCAGGTACTGAGCGGTGTCGAAGGCGTACTTGAGCAGGACCGTCCCGCTGCCCGCCGAGGGATGCAGGGTGAACTGCGTCAGCCGTTTCTTCTCGTAGACGGCGCAAGGGTCCGAGTAACTCGACAGGGTATCGGAACGACCCGCCGTGGTGAACTCCACCACCCGGCCCGAGGCATCGTCGGTGAGGCGGTAGAGATAGCTCGCCTGGGTGTACGTGCTGTCGCCGAAGGCGGCGTCCACGTCCACATAGGAGATCGTGATGCTGTTTTCTCCAGTGACGTCCTCGATCCGGGTGAGATCCCAGCGATAGGGAACCGCCGTCTCGGTGGAATCGACACAGGCCGAGTAGTCGTCCCACAGCGTCAGAAACGTCCGGCGCATGTGCCCGAAGGTGTACCGGGTGCCGTTAAGGTCGGTCAGGGTGAAGGAAGCGACATAGTCCCAGCCCCCCGCCGAAGTGGTATCCACGTTCCAGTGCTTGCGGTTCACGAACGTCATGTGGTCGACATAGCACCGCAACTCGTCCCCGATCCCGTCCCAGATGAGTTGGTAGGAAGTGGCCACCTCACCGATTTCGGCCGGTGTCTCCCCCTCCTCGGGAATGACCACCGCATCGAGCGATCCGAAGATGTACGGTACCTCCAGGCCCCAGCCCAGACCGACCCAGGAAGCCTGGGCCTCTTCGTTGTCTTTGCCCTCCACGTTATAGACGTTGCTGTTATAGGTCAGCTGCAGGGGCAGTGAGACTGCACCCCGCCCCGCCAGTCCGTAGAGGGGGAGCACTAGCCGGGTATCCCCGTCGTAGAGGTTCACATCCCCGGCGTAAGTACCCAGAGGGGAACGGGTATGGGGCGGCGGTGCGGGGATGCCACGCACATCGTAGGTCGAGTCGGCATCGAACATGCCCGAGTACGGCGTCGCTCGCCCATGGCCGCTGTTGATCAGGAAGAGGGCGGACAACAGTATGAGATAGTGGGCAAGGGGGTACCGTCTCATAGCCGGTTCTCCTTCTTTGGTGCCGCCGCTCCCGCCGGACCGGCCGGAGCCTCTCTATGCCTGGATATGCACGAAACGGGCCAACGGCCCGGCGTTTGCCCTTACACGTTGTCGAACAAGCAGATAGAGGGATTTTGCGGTGGGAGCGGTGCGAGCCGAAAAGGGCTCAAACTGAAACGCTATTTCGGAAAATCGGCGGGAAAATCACTGGAACACGTTGTCCGAGAACAGGTTATGCAAACCGGCCCGAACTGAAACGCCTTGTTCAAGTTGTTTCAGCTAGGGGTGCGTACAGGAGCTAAGGCTATGGGAGGCAAGGAGATCGTGTTTCAGTACGGGGCCTCTAGGATCCCTTTATTCCCCCAAAATGGCCACCTTATTACCTCGAAAACTGAAACAGATGCGTGAAATGGGTGTCTCCCATACCGGCCTTAACCGATTGTTGGGTGCGGTCAATTCCCGACTTCGATCCGGATTGTTATGGGGCTGTCCGGTTCCGGGTCCTTCCTGTCATGCCGAAACCCGATTGATACCGCTCCACGCGATTCGATTCTATCCAGGAAGCGCATCCGCCCCACATCACCAAGCCGGACTCCAAATTGCCGCTGAACGATCCGGCACATCGTCCGCTGAGCGTATCCGAGGTTG
>CAYUVJ010000415.1:0-2569 GCA_964447955.1 uncultured Gemmatimonadota bacterium | reverse complement strand
GCCGGCCACGCTCAGGTGGGGGAAGAGGGCCTCCCCCTGGAAGACGAAACCGACCCGGCGTTCCCGGGCCGGAAGGTCGGTCAGGCCCGCCCGGTCCTGCAGGACCGTCCCGTCCACGGTGAGGTCCCCGGCCGAGGGGATGAGTCCGGCGACCGCCTCCAGGAGCGTCGATTTGCCGGCGCCCGAAGGTCCGACCACCCCGATCCAGGGGCCTTCGGCGGCGAAGGCCGCCTCGAGGAGAAAGGAGACCCGGCGCACCCGCAGGTCGACCGTGACGCGACTCACCGGGTCTTCTCCGTCTCTTCCGGAGCGTGCGGTATCGGCCCGGCCGAGATGGCCAGCATCGAACCCTCGACCCGGGCCAGGATCAGCACCAGCAGGACGGCCAACCCGACCGAGACCAGGGTGAGCAGCAACGCGCTCTGCTCACGACCGGTGGTCACGGCCGTGTAGATGGCCAGGGGGAGGGTCTGGGTGATGCCCGGGATGTTGCCGGCCACGATGATCGTGGCCCCGAACTCCCCCAGACTGCGGGCGAAGGCCAGCAGCACTCCGGCCACCAGTCCCCGCAGACTGAGCGGGAGGGTGATGTCCCAGAAGATCCGCCATTCCGAGGCCCCCAGAGTCCGGGCGGCCTTGGGCAGGGAGGGATCGATCTGGCTCATGGCCACCGCCAGCGGCCGTACCGCCAGCGGGAGGGCGACCACCATGCAGGCCAGAACCGCCCCGCCGGCGGTGAAGGCCACCTCCAGCCCGAGCGGAGCGAGCAGCCGGCCGAAGGGACCGTACCGTCCGAAGAGGACCAGGAGCAGGAACCCGGTGACCGTGGGGGGCAGCACCAGGGGCAGGGTGATGAGCACTTCCAGCGGTCGCTTCCACCAGCCCTGCCCGCGGCTGAGCAGACGAGCCAGCAGCAGAGCGATCGGGATGAGCAGCAGGGTGGCCCCGGTGCTCACCAGCAGGGAGACGCGCAGGATGTCCCAGAGACCGGCCATGGATCAGAGGGTGGGGATGCCCAGTTCGACCGGCTGCCCGATGATCGGCGGGAAACCGAAGCGGCGCCAGATCGGGGCGGCCTCGTCCGAGGCGAGGTAGCGCAGGAACTCCCGGGCGGCTTCGGGATTCCGGCCTGCCCGGATCACCCCGCCGGAGAAGACGATGGCCGGGGTATGGTCGGGGGAGATGATCTCGACGATCTCGACGTCCCGTTCGTTCGAGACATCGCTCAGATAGACGATGCCCGCGTCGGCCTCGCCCGTACGCACATAGAGCAGCGCCTGCCGGACGTGCTCGGCCGGCAGCAGACGGCCCTCGACGGCGTGCCAGAGGTCCATGGACTCCAGCGCGGATCGGGCATAGCGGCCGACGGGAGTGCTGGCCGGATTGCCGATGGCCAGGCGGCGCCAGCCCGACCCGGCCAGGTCGCTCGAGCGCTGGATGGGGGACTCGTGGCGGGCCGGGGCGATGAGGACCAGGCGGTTCGAGACCAGCCGCTGGTAGCCCGCGCGGGTGAGCATGCCGGCGTGCATCATACCCAGCAGGATCCCGTCGTCGGCCGATACGAACAGGTCGGCCGGGGCCCCCTGGCGGATCTGCAGGGCACAGGCGTTGCTGCTGTGGAAATGGAAGCGGATGGTGTCCCCAGGCAGCTCCCGCTCGGTCAGGAAATGCTCGGCCTGGGCCTGCAGCACATCGGTCAGACTGGCCGCGGCGAAGACCATCATCGTGCCGTCCCGGGTCCGGGAACAGGAGACCGTGACCGAGCCTGCCAGCAGGACGGCGAGGAGAAGGTGGGATATGGCCGGACGCATGACGGGCGAGTATAGGCACCTTGTCGGTATGGGGCAAACCCCGATACGTTTCCGTCGGTCGGACGATCCGCTCGTCCCACTTGGAGCGGACCGACTCGAGCGGGGTGCGTCACCATGACGGTCACATCCGGATACGGCAGGGAGGCCTACCATGTGGGAGGAGTTCCGCGAGCGGTTCCCGATCTTCGAGGAGAAAACCTATCTCAACACCTGCTCGCTGGGGGCCCTGAGCCGGGAGAGCCGACAGGCGGTCCTGAACTTCCTCGACCAGTGGCAGTCGCTCGGCGCTTCCGCATGGTACGAGCTCTGGCTGGGCGAGATCGAGGCCTATCGGAACGGGGTGGCCCGTCTGCTCGGCTGCGGCTCGCACGAGGTCGCGCTCTTCCCCAACGTCTCGGCCGGCCTGGCGGCGGTTGCCTCGGCCCTCGACTACCGGGACCGGCCCCGGGTCGCCTGCGCCGAGCTGGACTTCCCGACCGTCCCTTACCAGTGGCACGCCCGGATCCGGGACGGGGTGGAGACCCGACTGGCCCGGAGCCCGGATGGGATGGGAGTGGATGAGGTCGAATGGCGCCGGGTGATCGACGAGCGGACCGCGGTGGTGGCCACCAGCCACGTCTTCTTCACCACCGGCTGGGCCCAGGACCTGCAGATGTTGCGCACCGTCTCGAGCGAGGCGGGCGCCCTGCTGGCTGTGGACGCCTACCAGTCGGCCGGTATCCTCCCCCTGCCGGTGAAGGAGTTGGACCTCGACATCC
>CAYUVJ010000414.1:0-2580 GCA_964447955.1 uncultured Gemmatimonadota bacterium | reverse complement strand
CCGAGGTCTTCCGCGGGGCCGGCGGGATGGTGCAGAACCTCTTCTACGTCGGCCGGCTGGCCATGATGGAGAGCGGTCACTGGATCCTGCCCAAGCTGGGCCGGTACGTACAGGAGGGGCGGGTGCGCATCGGGGTAGCCAATATCCCCCATTGCGAGGGGACCGCGCCGGTCACGGTCATGTACGAGTCGGGCTGGGCGGTGCCGGTAGCCGGCCGGCACCGGCAGTGGGCGGTCCGTCTGGCCGCCTTCCTGGCCGACGAGGAGGCCCAGCGCATCCGCGGGCGGCTGGGGCTGGCCGTCCCGGCCATGCCCCATCTCGCCGCCGAGATCGTGGCCGCCGACCCCTGGGGTCTGGGCGATGCCTTCCTGCGTATCATCCCCACCAGCCGGCCCAGCCGAGGGACCGAGGTGGACGACTACCGGGTGGTCGACCGGCTCCTGGCCGAGGTCTTCGATCGCATCCACTCCCGGGGTGAGACGGTCGAGGAGGCCACCGCGGCGGTGGCCCGCCGGGTCGACGAGGTCCTGGGGACCGCACCGGGCCGCGGCCCGGGGAGCCCGGCACCGTGAACCGGCTGATGGTACGCTGGCGGCGACTCGGACCGCGGGGCCGGGGGCTGCTGGCCGGCGCTCTGGTGCTGCTGCCGCTGTTGGCCGCCCTGCCGACGCTTGGACCGCTGCTGCGCGACCGGGTGCGGGCGGCCGCCCGACGGGTGAGCGAGGAGCGGGTGCTGGGGGTGCTGGCCGCGGTGGAACGGGTCCGGGAAGGGGCAGCGGCCGAGGTGCGCCTGGCGGCCGGCGGCGGCGACCTGGCCGCGGACGTGCTGGGTGATCGCCTGCGGGCCGCCGGCTGGCAGGTCGGGCCCCAGCGCCGCTCCGGGACACCCGAGCCGACCGGCGCCGGTCCGGGACCGCTCCCGGGGGGATTCCGGGCGGCCCTGCTCGAGGCGGCGGTGCGCGAGGGTTCAGCCGTCGACCTCGATCTCTCCGGCCCGATCCCGCAGCTGGTGGCGGCGGTGCGCACCTCCGCCGACCCGCCGCTGGTGCTGGCCCGCCGTCCGGCCGCCGCTCCGCTGGGCCGGGCGCTGGGTGAGGACGGACAGGTCGGGGGCGCTCTCTATCACGAAGGCCGGCGGGTCCTGGCCGCGGCCGGCCCGCTGGGCGGGCTGGCCCCGCCGGGCCTGGAACCGGAGTTGGCCGCCGACGTGCTGGGCGAGGACCGGCCCCGGTCGGTCACCCCGGGGCAGGGGGGGGAACTGCTGGGGGCGCTGGTGCCCCTCAAGGACTTCGAGCGGTGGGATGCCCTGGGTCTGGTGCTGGCCGTCCGCCCCCGGCGGCCGGTGGTGGCGGCGGCAGACCGGGCCGGCGGCGGGCTTCTTCTCCGGCTGGTCGGGCTGGCGCTGCTGGCAGCTGCCGTCATCGGCTGGGAGGTCGCGCTCCGGGCCCGCGGGGACGCTCCACCCTGGTCCCGGCTGCTGCCGACCGCGGCCGGGCTGCTGCTGGCCTGGGGGGGGCTGCTGGTGCGCGGGGCACTCCAGCGCGGGGTGCGTCTGGCCCTGGAGACCGGTCCTGAGACCGTGCTGGCCGAACTGGCCCGGGGGGGACTGGTCGAGCGCTACACCTTCGGGGCCGAACTGGCCCTGCTGGGGGCCTTCCTGCTGGCCCTGCTGGTGATCGCCTTCGTCCGCACCCTGGTCGCCCACCTCGACCGGCCGCGCACCCTGCGCACCCTCGTGACCGCCTGGGGTTTCCTGACCCCGGCGGTGGCGGGCCTGCTCCTCTTCTTCATCGGACCGATGCTCTTCGCCCTCTACATCAGTCTGCACGAGTGGAGCATCGTGGAACCGGTCAAACCCTTCGTCGGGCTGGGCAACTACAACGACCTGCTGAGAGACGCCGACTTCTGGCACGCCCTGGGCATCAGCGCCGTCTATACCCTGCACGTGCCGGTCTCGATGGCCCTGGCCCTGGGCCTGGCCCTGTTGCTCAACCGGCCGCGGCGTGGGGTGGGGGTCCTGCGCACCCTCTTCTTCCTGCCCAGCATCACCTCGTTCGTGGCCATCGCCATGGTCTGGGAGTGGATCTACAACCCCGACTTCGGACTGGCCAACTGGGTGCTGCGGATCTTCGGCCTGCCGGGATCGGGCTGGCTGTCCGACCCGGCCACCGCCCTGCCGGCCCTCATGCTCATGGCGGTCTGGATCGGCATGGGCTACCAGATGGTCATCTTCCTGGCCGGTCTGCAGGGCATCCCCCAGAGTCTGTACGAGGCGGCCATGATCGATGGGGCGGGGCCGGTCCGCCGCTTCTTCCGCATCACGCTGCCGCTGCTCAAGCCGGCCACCTTCTTCGTGCTGGTGACCAGCATCATCGGTTCCTTCCAGGTCTTCACCCAGGTCTACGTCATGACTGAGGGGGGGCCGGTGCGGGCCACCGACGTGGTGGTCTATCACATCTACTCGGCCGCCTGGGACGAGTTCCGGATGGGGGCCGCCAGCGCCATGTCGTGGGTCCTCTTCGCTATCCTGCTGACGGTGACCTTCATCCAGTTCCGCTTCGCGGGGCGCGAGGCGGGGGT
>CAYUVJ010000413.1:0-2582 GCA_964447955.1 uncultured Gemmatimonadota bacterium | reverse complement strand
GTTCCGCGCTCTGGCGGCTGGTCGACCGCTGGTGGGAGGGAGACGACTCCAGAGAAGGGCCCGGCGCCTGCCGCCTCATCCTGCAGGGCCCGGCCGAATCCGGGGCCGAGGTCGAACTGCTGCTCCCGGGACGCCGGCCGGCCGGCCTGGAGGGGGCCGAGTGGATCGAACCCCCCCGCCGGGGCCGGGGGCGGCTCCGGGTCGTCTTCCCCCGGGTCACCGACCTCACCTGCGACTACTCCGTGGCGGCGGTCTGCATTACCTTCTCCTGACACCATGATGATCGGGAAACATGTCGTGCGGATGGACGGCCGTCGGGTGCCGCTTACCGTGCTGCGCTCACGCCGGGCGCGGAACATCAGGCTGGAGTACACCCTGGAACGGGGTCTAGTGGCCGTGCTTCCCCCCCGGGTCGGGTACCTTTCCCTGCGGGCCTTCCTGCGGGAGAAGGAGGAGTGGCTGCGCAAGAGCCTGAGCGAGGCGGCGCCCATCGAGGACGCCTTCCCCCGCCGACCGATCGCTTCGGGCCGCCGTGTCCTCTTCCTGGGCCGCCCCCACCGTCTGAGTATCCGGCGCCGGGCGGTCGAGCAGGTCCGGGCCGTCCGCCGGGAGGGACGGATCGAGCTGGTCCTGCCCACCGACCCCGACCTCGAACCGGGCGTCGAGCTGGAACGCTGGTACCGTCACCAGGCCAGCCGGCACCTGCACGAGCGGACGGCCGAACTGGCCGAACGGCTCGGTCTGCGCTACCGCCGACTCACCGTGCGCACCCTGCGCACCGCCTGGGGGCTCTGCAACGACCGGCGCGGTCTGACCCTGAACTGGCGGCTCATCATGGCTCCGCCGCGGGTCGTCGATTACGTCATCCTGCACGAACTGACCCACCTGGAGTACCTGGAGCACACCCCGCGGTTCTGGCGGCGGATGGAGCGGCGCTGTCCGAACTACCGGGCCTTCGAGGACTGGATCGCCCGCTTCGGTCCCGTGCTCGACCTGGAGCGTGATCCCGACCTGCGTCGGCGCGACGGTCGCCTGCGGGCCCCCCTGTGGGGAGCCCGTTTCTGATGCGCGGCGCCGCCCGTTCGATCACCGAACTGCTGCCGGAGGGGATAACCGCCGCGATGGCGGCCGAGATCGCCGCCGCCGGCGGTCAGGAGGTCTTCTTCGTCGGCCGCTGCGACCCCGAGGGGAACGTGGTCGAGGTGGAGGTCACCGCCCGGGGGAACGAAGGGGCGGTCCCCGCTCTGGCCGGTGCCGCCCGACCCGGTGACCTGGTCGTCCACAACCATCCCAGCGGGGTCCTGCGGCCCTCCGAGGCCGACCTCGAGATCGCTTCCCGGCTGGGGGCCGACGGCATCGGGTTCGCCATCGTGGACAACACCTGCACGGCCCTCTACGTGGTGGCCGAACCGGCCCGACCCGAGCCCCTCGCCCCCCTCGATCTGGACGAGGTGGCCGCCTTCTTCGGACCTGACGGACCGCTGGTGCGGGTCCTTCCGGGGTGGGAGCCGCGCCCGGCCCAGGTGGAGATGGCCCAGGCTGCGGCCGGGGCCTTCAACGAGGGCCGGGTGGTCGTGGTCGAGGCCGGTACCGGGGTGGGCAAGAGCCTGGCCTACCTGGTCCCGGCCCTGCTCTGGGCCCGGGCCAACCGCCGCCGGGTGACCGTCTCGACCAACACCATCAACCTGCAGGAACAGCTCATCGACTCCGACCTGCCGGTGCTGGAACGGGCCGGCCTCACGTTCCGGGCGGTCCTGGTCAAGGGACGGCGGAACTATGCCTGTCTGCGCAAGGCCGAGGAGGTCCGGGCCGAGCCCGACCTCTTCGCCGACGACGAGGCCGGGGCGGGAGCCCTGCGGATGCTGGCCGACTGGGCCTTCACCAGCCGCGACGGTTCGCTGGCCGACCTCAGTCCCCCGCCCGCCCCCGAGCACTGGGAGGAGATCGCTACCGAGGCCGACGACTGCACCCGCAGCCGCTGTCCGCACTACAACGCCTGCCCCTTCTATCAGGCGCGCCGGCGGGCGGCCGCGGCCGACCTGCTGGTGGTCAACCATCACCTGCTCTTCGCCGACCTGGCGCTGCGCTCGGTCCTGGGCGAGGAGGCCGGCTCGGCGGCCGCCGTGCTCCCTTCCTACAGTCATCTCAACATCGACGAGGCCCACCATGTGGAGGAGGTGGCCACCGACCATTTCGGCGCCCGCATCTCCTCGCTCGGCGTGGTCCGCCAGCTCGGCCGGCTGCAGCACCGCCGCCGCAGCACGCGCGGTCTGCTCCCCCTGCTGGCTCGCCATCTGGAACCGCTGGCCGCCGACGACCCTCAGGCCGAACGAGCCCTGCGCCGTCTGCTCGAAGAAGTCCGGCCCGCCCTGGTGACCACCGCCCGGCGGGTCCCCGAGAGTTTCGCCGACCTCGACCGGGCGGTGGCTGCCCTGGTGCCGCCGGGGAGCGAGGAACGGCGGGTGCGCCTGACCGAGACGGTCGAGAACGAACCGGTCTGGGCGGGGGAGGGACGGGAGGACTGCCGGCGGCTGCGGGGCGAGCTGGTCACCCTGACCACCGCCCTGGAACGGCTGCTGCGC
>CAYUVJ010000412.1:0-2588 GCA_964447955.1 uncultured Gemmatimonadota bacterium | reverse complement strand
GCGTGCCCAGGAGGTCTTCTTCGTCTTCGATGATCAGTACGAGTCCAGGCATGTTCTATCTCTATACCGGGCCAGGGTGACGGGATGATGACGGATCGGCGACGGGACGCCGACATCGGCCGGCAGACATATCACACGATAACGTCCTCGACCACTCCCGGTCACGTCTGCTCAGCGCCCTCCCGCCCCGTCTGCCGCCGGGCGTTCTCGTTCCACATCCCGGCCAGCCGTTCCAGTTGCTCGGCCGTGAAGTTGACCGTCCCGTTGACCGCGTCCAGCACCCGGCGGGCGTTCCGGGCGTCGGCCGGACCGTCACCCGGTGTCCGCAGCAGTTCCTGACCGGTGCGGTCCTGGAGCACATACCAGGGATTCTTCTCGTCCGGCTCCCGGAGCATCCAGGGTTCACCGAACCCGGGATAGTAGGTCTTACCTCGCAGCATCATGCCCCCCTTCTTTCCTCATCACTTCCCGAGAATCTGTGCCGAACCTGTTCCCCGGGAAACCCCATTCCGTTGTAGTCTGCCTCCATACCATCCCCGTCCCGAGGAGGATCATGTCCCGCTCCCTGACGTCACGTCTGGTCACGACCGTCGTTCTCACCTCGTGGCTGGGATCCTTCATCCTGGTCCACCCACCGGTGGTCCAGGGGCAGTATACACCCTTCGAAGCTGCCATCGCCCGCTTCGAGGCCCGCCTGGCCGCCGATACCGCATCCGACAGCATCGGCAGTGTCGTGGCCGGGGTGGTGGTGGGTGACCGGACGGTCTGGCAAGGTGCTTTCGGCTGGGCCGACACCCGGGCCGGACGGCCCGCCCGACCGGACGGTATCTACCGGACCGGATCCATCAGTAAGTCCTTCACGGCCCTGTTACTCGTTCTGCTGGCCGCCGAAGGGACGGTGGCCCTGGACGACCCGGTCGAACGCTATCTGCCCGAAGTCCGGGGATTGGCCCAGGCGCCGCCGGGCAGCCCCCCGATTACCCTGCGTCAGCTGGCCAGTCATACGGCCGGGCTCATCCGTGAGCCCCGCCTGCCGGGGGCAGCCTCCGGTCCCCTGGAGGATTGGGAGGAGAAGATCCTCGCTGCGATCCCGACCACCGCCTTTCAGTCGCCGCCGGGGGAAGAATATGCCTACTCGAACATCGGATTCGGCATCCTGGGCCTGGCCCTGTCGCGGGCGGCCGGCCGGCCGTTCATGGATCTGGTGACGGAGCGGATCTTTCAACCCCTGGGGATGTCGAGCAGCACCTTTCAGGTGAATGGTCAGCTTCAGGATCGGCTGGCCACCGGGTACGCCAACCGCCGTGACGGCAGCGTGGATGCCGAGCAACCCCTGGTCGAGCACGCAGGTCGCGGCTACAAGGTGCCCAACGGCGGCATCTATTCCACGGTCGAGGACATGGGTCGTTTCATCGCCGCCCTCAACGGGGCCCGCTCCCTTCAGGGTCTCGACGATACCGGACGGGCCGAGATGATGCGGGTCCAGACGCCCGAAGATCCAACGGAGGGATACGGCCTCGGTCTCACCATCACGGTCGACCTTTCCGGCCATCGACGGGTGGCGCATGGCGGTTCGGTCGCCGGTTATACCGCCCACCTGGTCTTCGACCCGGACCGCCGTATAGGGGTCATCCTGCTGCGTAATTACGGGAGTGGTCGCACCAACCTGGGACAGGTCGCGGCCCAGCTTCTGTCTGAGCTGGTGCGCTCAGGGATCTGATCCGGTCGTCTCGAAGAAAGCTCTCATCTGCTCCAGCGCTTCGGCATCCCCGACCAGGGTGAGCAGGTCCCCGGTACGCAGCAGGGTGCTGCCGTGCGGGACGACCATGCGCCCCTCGCGCACGATCATGGCGATCAGACAGCTCTCGTGCATCTGCATTTCCCGGATGATGCGTCCATCCAGCAGTGGGTCCTCGAGGACGACCTCCAGCACACCCCCGCTGCGCAGGAAGAGCGTTCGGATCCGGTCGGGGTCGTCGAGCTGACGCCAGGTGCCGGCGAAATCGATGGCTTCGGCCCGGTTGGCCAGTTCGGCCAGGAAGCGCAGGTGCTGTCCGGGGTCGGCGAGCGGACCGATGAGGATGAAGAGGGCATAGATGGGTTCCTCGCTCCCCTCGATCCAGAGTCCCTCGGCGGAATGCACGATGGTCAGTTCATGGGTCTCCACGAAATCGACCCGGGCATGGGGCAGGGCGACATGCTCACCGATCGGGGTCTCCCCCAGACGGCTGGAGTCGGCCAGCGCTGTCCGGATGGCGGCGGCCGGGACCCCCAGCCGCTGGGCGAAGGCATGGGCCGCCCGGTCGAGCAGGTCCCAATAGCCCTCCCCCGCGCGGTGCTCCAGGACCGTGGCCCGCACGACACTGTTCTCAAAGGCGTCCCGCCGACGGAGACCCTTCTCCCGGAGGATCTGGCGCAGTTCCTGGTCGAGATGGGGAGTGGCCGACCGTCCCATCCGCTGGAAGACCTGATAGAGCGCACCTTTCCGGGTGACCCGCTCGCGGGCGTAATAGACGTACCAGACGATGGCCAGGGCCACGAGCAGACCCGAGGAGAGCAGAGGGAGGAGTCCCAGCTGGGGGATCAGG
>CAYUVJ010000411.1:0-2589 GCA_964447955.1 uncultured Gemmatimonadota bacterium | reverse complement strand
CAGCGGGCCGGGATGCGGGGGCTGATGGCCAAGCCCCAGAAGAAGATCACGGGCCAGGTCGGCGAGATCATCGAGAACCCCATCATCGCCAACTTCCGGGAAGGACTGAGCGTGCTGGAGTATTTCATCAGCACGCACGGAGCCAGGAAGGGTCTGGCCGACACAGCCCTGAAGACCGCCGACGCCGGTTATCTGACCCGGCGGCTGGTGGATGTCGCCCACGACATGAGTGTCACCGAGATCGACTGCGGGACCATCAAGGGGCTGGAAACCGGTGACCTGAAGGAAGGGGAAGAGGTCATCGAGCCGATGCGTGACCGGATCCTGGGTCGGGTGGCGCTCGAGGACATACACGACCCTGAGACCGACGAGATCATCATCCGGTCGGGCGAGGAGATCACCGAGTCGGTGGCCGAACGGATCGAAGACTCCGGGCTGGAGTCGATCCTTATCCGGTCGGTGCTGACCTGTGAGTCCCGGCGGGGGGTCTGCCAGGCCTGCTACGGCCGGAACCTGGCCACCGGGAACATCGTCAACATGGGTGAAGCGGTAGGGGTCATGGCCGCCCAGAGCATCGGCGAGCCCGGTACCCAGCTCACCCTGCGGACCTTCCACATCGGGGGTACGGCCAGCCGCATCACGGCCCAGTCGGAGATCATGGCCAAACAGCCCGGTCGGCTCGAGTTCAAGGGGCTGCGGCTGGTAGAACAGCACACCGAGGAGGGGATGGTCCGGACGGTGGCTCTGAACCGGACCGGGAAGATCCTCATCAAGGACGACCGCGACCACATCCTGACCAAGTACAACGTCCCCTACGGCGCCGCCGTACGGGTCACCGACGGCCAGGAAGTGGATAAGAACCAGAAGCTCTACGAGTGGGACCCCTACTCGACCGTCATCCTGACCGAGCAGGACGGCAAGATCCGTCATATCGACCTGATCGACGAGCTGACCATCCGGGAGAAACTGGACGAACAGACCGGGTCCCGCGAACAGGTCATCATCGAGAACCGGGACAAGAGTCTGACCCCGCAGCTCAAGATTATAGCATCTGGCGGGAAGACCATCGGGCAGTACATCCTGCCCACCGGTTCGATCCTCCAGGTCAAAGACGGCCAGAAGGTCCGTCTGGGTGACGTACTGGTCAAGATCCCCCGGGAGATCTCCAAGACCCGGGACATCACCGGCGGACTCCCCCGGGTGGCCGAGCTCTTCGAAGCCAGGCGACCCAAGGAACCGGCCGTGGTCACTGAGATCGACGGGGTGGTCCGGTTCGGAGGCGTGGTGCGGGGGGCCCGGGAATTGGCCGTGGAAGGTGAGTTGGAGGAGCGCAGCTATCGCATCCCCTACGGGAAGCACATCCTGGTCCACGAGGGAGACTTCGTAACGGCCGGCGAGCGTCTCTCCGAAGGGAGCGTCAACCCGCACGACATCCTGGGCATCCTGGGTACCGGGCGGGTGCAGGAGTACCTGGTGAACGAGATCCAGGAGGTTTACCGGCTACAGGGCGTAACCATCAACGACAAGCACATCGAGGTCATCTCCCGTCAGATGCTCCAGAAGGTGCGGGTCGTGGATCCGGGTGACACCCCCATGCTGGAGGGGGAGATCATCGACCGGTTCTTCTTCCGGGACGAAAACACCAAGACGGTGGAGGCGGGCGGGAATCCGGCTACTTTCGAGCCGGTCCTGCTGGGTATCACCAACGCCGCCATCACGACCGAGTCGTGGATCTCGGCCGCCTCGTTCCAGGAGACAACCCGCGTGCTGACCGAGGCCGCCATCCGCGGCAAGACCGACCACCTCCTGGGGATGAAGGAGAACGTCATCGTCGGTCAGCTGGTACCGGCCGGGACCGGGGTACGCGGTCACCGGCGGATGCAGGTCTACGACCCCGAACTGGACGCCCTCGGTGAAGCCATCCAGGCCGAGATCGAGGCTCAGAGGGAGGCGGACGCCTCCGTGGGGACGACGGAAAGCGAGGAGGTGGGAGCCGCTCTGTGAGCAGCCTCTTCGGGTCGCCCGGCCGGCAGGTTCGGATCGGGGGGGCGAAGAGGGTGCGAAACGGCCGTTGGAATGCGGTTTTCCTGCATTTTGGCCGTTGACAGGAGATTGGTCTTCCCTATCTTGCCAGTCTGTCGTGACAACGGGTAACAAACGGATTTGGAGAAACAGGTTGCCCACCATAAACCAGTTGGTCCGGAAGGGCCGTAAGAAGGTCCGGAAGAAGGGGACGACACCCGCTCTGCAGGGTTCACCGCAGAAGCGGGGAGTGTGCACCCGTGTGTACACTACGACGCCCAAGAAACCGAACTCGGCCCTCCGTAAGGTGGCGCGGGTGCGCCTCACGAACCGGATAGAGGTGACCGCCTATATCCCGGGTGAGGGGCACAATCTGCAGGAGCACTCTATCGTACTGATCCGAGGAGGCCGGGTGAAGGACCTGCCCGGTGTCCGTTACCACATCATCCGCGGGACGCTGGACGCCAGCGGGGTGGAGGATCGCATGCAGGGACGCTCCAAGTACGGCACCAAGCGGCCCAAGTAGGGGGGGACCGGATGCCTCGTCGGAAGCAGATAGAGAAGCGG
>CAYUVJ010000410.1:0-2594 GCA_964447955.1 uncultured Gemmatimonadota bacterium | reverse complement strand
GACGATCCAGCCGGCGATCGACAGCGATTCGCGCACCAGGCCGCGGGCGTAGGCCAGCACCGCGTTGGGCCCGCACTCCACGCCGCCGTCGATCATCCGGGTGAAGTGGACCCCCAGGAAGGGGAAGCGGGAGTCGGGGACCGGATAGATGAGGGCGTTCACCAGGTGATGGGCCGCCGGACGCAGGGCGTAGTACTCCCCCCGGAAGGGGACGATCTTCGCTTCGGGACGCTCCCCGCTCATCCGGGTGACGTGGTCGGAATAGAGCCCGGCGCAGTTGACCACCCGGTCGGTGAGGACTTCGGCGTGTTCGGGATGGGCGGTCTCCAGCACCAGCCCGTCCGGGACCCGGCGTATCCCCTGCACCCGGGCGCGGGTAAGCACCCGGCCGCCGGCCGCGGTGATCTTCCCGACCAGCCGGTCGCAGACCACCGCATAGTCCACGATGCCGGTCTCGGGGACGTGGATGGCCGCCACCCCGGCGGCGTGCGGTTCGATCTCGCGCAGCCGCTCGGGTCCGATCAGGGTGCAGTCCACCCCGTTGGCCCGGCCCCGCTCGTAGAGGTCACCGAGGGCCCCCCGCTCGCTCTCGTCCACGGCCACCACCACTTTGCCGCAGCGCCGCCAGGGGATCCCCTCGGTCTCGCAGAAGGCCTCCATGGCCTCTTTGCCGGTGCGGCAGTTGACCGCCTTGAGCGAGCCCGGCCGGTAGTAGATACCGGCGTGGAGCACCCCCGAGTTGCGGGTGCTCTGGTGGCGGGCGGGCCCCTCTTCCTTCTCCAGCACCACCACGGAACGGTCCGGGAAACGCTCGATGAAGCGCCAGGCGGCGGCCAGGCCCACGATGCCGCCGCCGATGACGGTCAGGTCGGTTCTCAGCATGTTGCGGTTCCCTGTGCTCCCTGTCTCCGGTTGCGGCGCTTCGTCCCTCAGGTCTGGTATCGGGTCCGGCCCAATGCATGGGCTTTCCCGGCTCCCGGCCGGTCAGGCCGGAGAGGCCCCTGCGTTGACACCCCTCGGATGCACCCGCATATTGCATATTCTGCCCACAATCACGCAACGACTACGGCTTCCCGCGAGAGTGGCGGAACTGGCAGACGCGCAGGATTTAGGATCCTGTGGGACATCCCGTGGGGGTTCGAGTCCCCCCTCTCGCACCACGAGCCACCGTTCAGGAGACCCGTCATCAACGACGTCAAAGTCAAGATCCGTGAGAACTCGACCTGGCAGAAGGTGATTGAGCTGGAGATCCCGCGGGAGCAGATCGAGACCGAGGAATCCCGCATCCTCAAGCTCTACCAGAAGAAGGCCAAGGTCGACGGCTTCCGGCCGGGGAAAGCCCCCGAGAAGGTGGTCCGGCAGCGCCATGAGCACGACATCCGGGCCGACGCCGTCGAGGCGGTCCTGCCGGGAGCGCTGGCCGACGTGCTCGAAGAGCACAAGATCGACCCGCTGACCCCGCCCCGGGTCTACGAGCTCGACTATGGGGACAGCGGACCGCTCAAGGTGAAAGCCACCGTCGAGGTCATGCCCGAGTTCGAGGTCAAGGGCTGGAAGGGACTCAAACTGGAGAAGCCGGTCCGGCCTATCACCGACCAGGACGTGGCCGAGGCCCTGGATGCCCTGCGCGAGCGCACCGCCGAACTGGTGTCGGTGGAGCGTCCGGCGCAGGCCGGGGACTTCCTGATCGCTGACCTGACCGAGTGTGACGCCTCGGGCACCCCCCTGATCGGCAAACGTACCCCCAACCGGCTCGTCTATGTAGCAGGGGAGGGCGATTCGGTCGAGATCGGGCAGCAGCTGATCGGCATCGCCAAGGGGGAGGACCGGCGGGTGGTCATCGAGCATGCGCAGGAGCACGGGGATGCCGAGGCCCACGGCGGTGCCCACCGGCATGTCTTCCTGGTGACGGCCAACGAGGTGAAGGAGAAGAAGCTCCCCGCCCTGGACGATGCCTACGCCAAGGGACTGGGGGAGTTCGACGACCTGGAGCACCTGCGGCGGGTGGTGAGGGAGGACCTGGAGAAACAGCTCGAGCAGGAGTCCAAGCGCCAGATGATGGGCCAGGTCATCGACCAGCTCATCAAGAAGAACAGCCTCGAGGTGCCCGAGTCGCTCCTCCAGAACTACCTCAACGGGGTGGTCGAGGAGCACCAGCGGGCCTCCGAGGGCCAGCCCTTCGACGAGAACCTGGTCCGCCAGCAGTACCGGGGTCTGGCCCAGGTGCAGATCCAGTGGCAGATGCTCTACGCTCGTCTGGGGACCCAGGAGGGGATCGAGGTCAGCGACGAGGAGGTCCGGGAGCAGACCGACCGCTTCGCCGAACGCAACGGCCTCAAACCCGACGAGGTCTGGCGGGCGTTCCAGCAGCAGGGGCGCCTGGGCCGCATCCGGGCCGACCTGATGGAGATGAAGGTGGCCGACCGCATCATGGACGAGGCCAAGATCAAAGAACGGAAGGTGGAACCGGGTCAGGGAAGCCTGGCGCCCGAATCGGGGAGTGTCGCCGAGGGTCTGGTCGGCGGCGAGGGGAGCGGTCCGGCCGGCGGGGAAGCCGGCGCGGGCGGCTCGCGTCTCATCATCCCCGGGCGCTG
>CAYUVJ010000409.1:0-2598 GCA_964447955.1 uncultured Gemmatimonadota bacterium | reverse complement strand
ACGATGCGCTGGAGCCGGACCAACTCCTCCAGCGTGAGTTCCCGGGATCCGGCTTCGGCGATGGCCTGCCCCCAGCGTCTGGCGCGGTCCGCCGGCGGCCTCTCCCCCTCGATCTCAAAGGAGGACCGGCTGTCGCTGAGCAGGAGAAAAGCGGCGGCGCGGGCCATGACGTCGGGGTGGGTACGACCCACACGTTCCCGTGCTAGCCCGTCGAGTCCTTCTCCGGCACGCTCACGAAGGTGATCCGTCATGCGGACCATGGGGCAGAACCGCGGGGTTCCCGGCAGGTTGTTCCGCACGCGATGCCGCCTCGAGAGCTCACCGTGGGGCAGGGCGAACTGCCTGGAACGGTCCACCACCTCGACCGATCGGGGCCGCCCCTCGATGTCTGGAACTTCTAGACGGCGGCCGGTCGACCATTCATACAGAAACCAGAGTCGGCGCGTGTACTTTCCCATGGGCGATCCGCGAACGAGCGTCGCCAATATGTCGTGCGAGGTCGTGGTCTCGAAGAAGGCCTTCAGGACGGGTAGATCCAGCCCCTCGTACTTGAGCGCGAACTCGAGATGAGCCTCCACGGTATCGTCGGGTCTCAGACGCCGCGGCAGAACCTGCCAGTCCGGTCTCGAGCTCGGCTCATGCCGCTCCGCGATCATGGTGAGGCAGGGTGGGTCGGGCACCCGGAGCCCGTAATGCTTCAGGAGTGCGCTGTATCCGGCCGGCCAGCCGGCCTCGGGCAGCGTCCGGTCCTTCCAGCGCCGAAGCGGCTCAGGTGTGTCTCGGCGAAGTGGGGTCGTCATAGGCGACTCGAGATTCGATCAGGTGTGATCCCTTGCATGCTCGGCGGCATGTTTCGTCCTTCAAGTCGTTCGCGAGATCGAGATAATACTCGCCATAACGACGAACTTTGATATTATGTTCGCAATACGTGGAATTCGCAAGCTATTCTTCGCCAAGCCTCCGAATCAAGCCTGAGTCGTGAGGATCCGCTCACAGCAGCAACGCCACCGTGCGCAGACTCAGGATGGATCCGATCGAAACAGAGCGATGACCATCGGTCACAGTACCACCATGACGTGATCGTTGGACGGAACCCGAGGTTCGCCCGAGCTTCCAGGAGTCTTGTCCGCAACGGCTTCATGAACTGGTCCATCCCGGCAGGTTCTCACGGACCATCCAGTGCCGATTCAAGGGTCCGGCTCGCGGCCCGGACGGGTCAAGCTGCCGGTAGCCCTTGATCGGGTATTCTGCGAGTCGGTCCAGTTCCGGAGAGGTGATATCCAGTCGTTCCAGGACCCAGCCCAGCCGCTTGACGGTGACGGCATCGAGTTGCAGGGCATACGCGACGATCCGCTCCAGGTCGAGAGCCGCTCCATGGGTCTCGAACGCCTGCAGGACCCCGGCGAAGTCACCGCAGTAACGGGGTCTGGTCAGTCCATCCAGCAGTGTTCTCTCAGGGTCGGTGACCGTCACTTGCGATTCGCCGATCCAGTACTTTTTCAGGCCGAAGAAACGATCCGGCATCACCTTGATGAAGTGATAGGCGAGATCTCCTGTGTGATAGACACCTCGTGGATCATCGGCAGATGCGGAGCGGTTGCGGGGTACCGAACTCCCGATGGTCGTAAGAACGAAGACCGTGTTGGGGATCTGTTCTGTCAATCCGTGGAAGCTCAGGGCTGACCAGTGGGATATCGCCGCTGGCTCTGTCAGGGCCATGGCGATCTCGAACTCATGCAC
Organism: uncultured Gemmatimonadota bacterium; assembly: GCA_964447955.1. Lineage (GTDB taxonomy): Bacteria > Blakebacterota > Blakebacteria > Blakebacterales > CAYUVJ01 > CAYUVJ01. The sequence continues at coordinate 858 of CAYUVJ010000409.1, read as the reverse complement.
TGGATTCACACCCGGGACCGAGGAGGAGAGGGCGTAGAGGCCTCGGCGCAAGGAGACGATCCAACCGTCCCGCCGGAGATGGTAGAGGGCCTCAGGCAGATACGATCCCTTCAGGCCCACTTGAGGAGCCAGTTCCCTGGCACGGTCGATTGTGAAGATACGGTCCCCTTGAGCCGAGAGGAGCCGGACCAGATCGACACCGAGATGTGAACGCGTTACCCTGCCGTAAGCACTCATAGCGTGATCCCAGTAGATTTCCAGGTATGTCGTTGCGAGATCTCATGAGCATCGTATCCAATAGATTGTTGCATTAATAGGTCAATGTCAAATCATTGCCACAAAAATTCAGTACGATGCCGTCTGCGGATGAACCCGCCGCCGCCGGGCGTCCAACCCCCGGAATGAGCGACGAGCCCCGAGCCCCGACCGGAGAACCTATCATCGACGCCGAAGGCCCCATCAAGGACCCCCTGGCCCTGACCTCCGAGGAGATCGCGGCCCTGCCCCCCGACGGCGGGCCCGACTACAACCGGCTGGTCTTCGAAGCCAGCCCCTACCTGCTCCAGCACGCGGCCAACCCGGTCGACTGGTACCCCTGGGGGGACGAGGCTTTCGAGCGGGCCCGGGCCGAGGACCGCCCGGTCTTCCTCTCCATCGGCTACGCCACCTGCCACTGGTGCCACGTCATGGAGCGGGAGTCGTTCGAGGACCCCCAGGTCTCCAGCCTGCTCAACCGCCTCTACGTGCCCATCAAGGTCGACCGGGAGGAGCGTCCCGACATCGACCAGGTCTACATGACCGTGACCCAGGGCCTGACCGGCTCGGGGGGCTGGCCGATGACCGTGGTGCTCACCCCCG
>CAYUVJ010000408.1:0-2600 GCA_964447955.1 uncultured Gemmatimonadota bacterium | reverse complement strand
AAGCGTCCGGCAATCTGATGCAGGTGCACTTCTGGGACTCCTCCCAATCCCCTGAAGAGGACATGCGGCTCATCAGCGGCCTGGCCGGGGACATCCGCACCCGGGTTGAGATGCTGAGCTGTTACTATGCGGCGCAGTACCTCCACATGCACTTCCGTAACCTGGACATCCTCTCCCTTGAGATCGCGTCCGGTGATCCGCTGAAGGGAGCCTACCTCAGATTCATGAAGGACATAGGCACCGACTTCCGCCACCTCACCGCCACCTACATGGGGAGCCTGCTCGACCTCTATCTTCCGGAGGAGGGCCGTCCGGAGTTCTTCATCTGCTCGGTGGGCACCCGAGCCGACCAGGACGACATCGACGTCGGGGTCATCACCTCCGGTGAAGGCGACGACGGTCCGTTGAACCGGGCGGTCCAGCAGATCACCCAGCACATGCTGGTCTACGCCACTCCGCTCCACCTCTATCTTTCCGAGCACGTCGGGGACCAGGTCTATACGACCACCTTCCAGGAGTACGACGAGTTCCTGAGCCGACAGATCGGGGATGTTGTGATCCTCTCCGAACTGGTCAACGCCAAGTTGATCCTGGGCAGCCAGACGCTCTTCGACCGGTTCCAGCGGGAGATCATAGCCCGCTACTACCACGGCACAGGCGGGGACCCCCGTTATCACGAGGGATTCCTACGCGGCATCATGGGTGAGGCCCGGGCCCTGCTGGTACGTCCCCTCCAGGACGATGCGGTCGCCCCGAAGGAAGATGTCCTGCGCATCATCAAGCACCTGCTGTACGCGAAGAAGGCGCGTTATGCCCTGCCCGAGGTCAACGCCTGGGACCTCATCGCCGCCCTCTCAGCCCGGGAACCGCGGCTCGTGTTGCAGTACGAACAGCTCTACAAGGCAACCTCCTTCCTGGAGATGTTCAAGTTCATGCTCCAGATGTACCTGGCCCAGGAAGAGTCGTTCCGGCTGGAGGAGATCGACCGGGGACAGTTGGTACAGATCGCCGAGCGGATGGGTTACGCCGGCATCGGCACGGTCACCGCCTGGGACCAGCTCATCATCGACTACTACCGGTACGTCAACGAGGCCCGCTCGATCTGCGAGTTCCTGTTGCGCGACCTGACCGCTCATCTCAGCGCCATCTCCATCTTCACCGGCATGTTCCGGGGGCCGCAGGAGGTCTCCGAGACAGAGGAAGGGACGGCCGCTCCGGCCAGCCTGGCCCGGGACTTCATCCGGACCGCGGGTTTCTTCACCGGTACCCGCTACTGGGACGACGTGCTGATGCGGTTGGAGAAGGACCAGGAGTTACTGGACGGCTTCATCAGCAGTATCGAGACCCTCCCGGCAGAAGAAGGTGAGGAGGTCATCGGGGAGTACATGGCCTGGACCGAACATAGCCCGATGACGGTCATCCGTCTGATCACCATGGTCGGCCGCCGCCAGGAGAACGAGCTCGGGGAGACGCTTCTGACCCGCATGGCGGCCTCCTTCATGGACCGGATCGAGGGGCTCCCCTACATCGGCGACCGTATCTGCCGGGTATTCTCCCATTACCCCGAGTACCTGCACCGGTTTCTCATCTACCTGCCGGAGGAGCATTTCGAGCGGCTCAAGCGCATCCTCGCCCGGCCGCTCATCGACGAGCAGCTGGCGGGATGCCGCAGCCGCCTCCGCGAACTCTGCAACATCCACAGCTGGTCGAGCCAGTACTTCCATCGTTTCTTCTCCCGCGTCATCGCCCATCATCCGGAATATCTGGCCGCCCTCCCCTCGACCGAACAGCTCCGGACCATCTCCTCGGGACTGCTGGCCAAGGTCAATCTGCACAAGGACATCTCGCTGCGGAAGGCAGTGCTCGGGGACTATTACGACCTGGAGTTCCTGCGGGTGGGGATCGGGACCCTGCGCGGGGTCGACCTGGTGACCACCAATCGGGAATTCACCACTTTCTGTGACAACTACATCCACAAGCTGTTCGACGTCTGTCTCGAGGAGGTCGAGCGGGAGAGTCCGGGCCGGCCGCCCAGCACCGACACCTTCGCCCTGCTGGCCGCGGGGGGACATGCCCGGGGCCAGGCCTACGACGACGACTACGACCTGATCGCGGTCGCCTACACCGAGGACGAGGAAGTCATCGGCTACGCCACCCGAGTCATCACCCGGATGAACCGGGAGATCCTGCGACGCAGTGTGTTGCCCCACTACCGTCTGGGTGACATCCTGGGCGGCTTCGTCAACCCGGTGGGTCGGATCGTAGAATACCTGGAGAGCGGGGATCCGGAGAGCTTCATCGACCTCTCCCAGCTGCTGGGAGCCCGTATGCTGGTGGGCAGCGGGAACATGCAGTCGGTCCTGCGGGAACGCATCCTGGCGCCGTTCGTCATCCGGCGGAAGCGGTCTTTCGTCGAGCGGATGCTCGGAGAGATCCTGAACCGGCAGTGCGACTTGGACGAGTGCGGAGGCGAGAGCTGCAACATCAAGGAGGCTCCGGGAGGACTGCGGGACATCGAGGCCATCGTACTGGTCCTCAAGGCCTGGCTCGGGATCCTGGAACCCTTCGGTCGCGCGGACAAGTACGAGGTGGAAATGCGA
>CAYUVJ010000407.1:0-2615 GCA_964447955.1 uncultured Gemmatimonadota bacterium | reverse complement strand
TGAAGCCCCCCTCCAGCTTCTCCAAGTGCACGTTGGCCGTGGTGGCCACTTCCTGGGGGTCATGTCCCGCATTCTCCAGGGCCGCCGAGAGGGCCATGGAGAAGCAGCCGGCGTGGGCCGCCGCGGCCAGTTCCTCCGGATTGGTCCCCGGCGCCTCCTCGAAACGGCTGCCGAAGGAGTACTTCCCCTCGTAAGCGCCGCTCTGGAGCCTCATCGTGCCCTGTCCGTCCTTGAGCGTTCCCTTCCATACGGCATCGGCCTTACGAACCGGCATGCTGCCTCCTAGGTCTGTAGTGGTCCCGTGGTCTCGAGCTGTGTCCAGTATCCATCCCATGATAGCCTCTATGCGACGGTCCGACAGGTCTCTGTATTCCCGGTGAGCCGGGCAGGTCCTCAAGGCATGGCCGCGGAGCGTTCTCGCCGGAGCGGGCGCATCGGAGGGGCTGGCCACGGGGGTGCGGGCGCTGGTGGACCGGGAACAGCTGGCTCCGCTGATGGAACTGCGGCCCGATCAGCGGATCGTGGTCGCTCAGACGGTGGGTTATCCGGGGCCCTGAGCCACGATGGCCACGTAGTCGCCGCGGTCGAAACCTTCGCTCGGCTCTTCCACGGACTCGTTGGTGTAGACGGGATGCCGGGTCAGGGTCTGGAAGAAAGTGAAACCGCTGAAGCCGGCGGCCTCCAGCAGGGCGACCTTCTCCGGAGTGGTGCGCCAGCGGGCGCTGACCACGAACTCCATGGGATAGACATCACGTGGTCGCACGCCGGTGAAGACCGGGTCGTCCCAGTCCCCCACCCGGCAGCCGAGGTTGTAGAGGAGTGCGTAGGAACTCTCCTTGGGCACATCGAGCACCACGATCCGGCCGCCCGGCCTGAGCGCCCTCCGGGCCCTGGCGAAGGCCCGTCCCAGGTCGTCGATATAGCTGGGGCTGCCGTTGAACATCACGGTGTCGTAAACCCCCGGCTCCACCGCCATCTCTTCGGCGGTGGAGGCGATGGTCTTCAGACCGCGCTTGCGGGCGATCGCCGCCATCCCCTCGGACGGCTCGATCCCCTCCTCGACATTGATGCCGAACTCCTTCTTCAGGATCATCTCGAAGAGACCGCTGCCGCAGCCCACCGAGAGGGTCCGGCCGGGCGAGCCGAGTGCACGGGCGACCAGAGCCGCCTCCGACCGCAAGACGTTCTCGTTCTTGAGGAACCAGCCGTCGTATTCGGCGGCGTATTCATCGAAGACCTTACTACCCATCAGAACTCCTCCTGTCGGGTTCAGGAAAGCGATCGGCGCGGAGACCATGGATCGTTCCGGCCCATTATCCACCCCCTCCGCCCGGGTGCAAGCATCGGAAAGCCCGCAGAGGGACGGGACGAGTGCCACGGCACAGCCCACTGGATGGAACCTTGATACCTGGAATATGCTGATCAGACAGGAAGTGCATTCCACAAACTGGGGAGGAGAGCCGGAGCGATGATTATCAAGAAGATCCGCCGTGGCACACGGAGCCTGGGGTTGGTCGTCGGAGTGGGCCTCGTGGTGAGTCTCTGGGGAGCAGGGTGTGCCCGGACCGATGGTCAGGGCACCTGGGTTCGAGATCATTACACCAAGAGGGAGCACCGGATCCCGATGCGGGACGGCGTGCATCTCTTCACCGCCGTCTACGCACCGAATGATGCTTCTCGACCCTATCCGATCCTGATGCGGAGGTCTCCCTACAGCTGCGCCCCTTACGGCGAGAACCAGTTCTCCTCGTCGATCGGACCCAGCCGGGAGATCATGGAGGCGGGCTACATCATCGTCTACCAGGACGTGCGCGGCTGTTACCTTTCCGAGGGCGAGTTCGTCAATATGACGCCCCATCTCCCGGTCAAGCAGGGACCGGGGGACGTCGACGAGAGCAGCTACACCTTCGACACGATCGAATGGCTGCTCGCCAACGTCCCCAACCACAACGGCCGGGTCGGCCTGTGGGGCATCTCGTACCCCGGGTTCTACGCAGCCGCCAGCATGATCGACGCCCACCCGGCCCTGAAGGCTTCCTCCCCCCAGGCGCCTATCGCCGACTGGTGGTACGACGACTTCCATCACCACGGGGCCTTCTTCCTCCCCCACGCCTTCGGGTTCCTGCAAACCTTCGGACAGGCACGACCGGAGCCCACCACCCGGCGGAATCGTCCCCTCTTCGACTTCCCCACCCCCGATGGGTACCGCTTCTACCTGGACATGGGTCCGCTCACCAACGCCAACGACCGGTACTACCGGCATCGGATCGCTTTCTGGGACAGCATCGTCGCCCACCCGGACTACGATGACTTCTGGCAGGCCCGGAACCTCATGCCCCACCTGAACGACGTGGCCCCGGCCGTCATGACGGTCGGCGGCTGGTTCGATGCCGAGGACCTCTACGGTGCGCTCAACATCTATCGCAGCATCGAGGCGAAGAATCCCGGCATCTTCAACGTCCTGGTGATGGGGCCCTGGGCGCACGGCGGCTGGGCTCGGGGGAGCGGAGAGGTCCTGGGGGATGTCACTTTCGATTCAGCGACCTCGGAGTTCTACCGGGCGAATATCGAGTTCCCCTTCTTCCAGCACTATCTGAAGGGAGAAGGTGAGGCCG
>CAYUVJ010000406.1:0-2626 GCA_964447955.1 uncultured Gemmatimonadota bacterium | reverse complement strand
CTGTGTTCGGCGCCGTACCCCGCGGTCGCGAAACGGATGCTGTCGTCCACGGCGGCCAGTCGTTCGGCCAGTGCCCGGTCGATCGGGACCTCGCCGAGCGGGGTGGCCAGATGGGTACCGGGCCAGATCGTCACGCCGGCGAAGGTCTCCCGATGACTCGGGGCAAGGAGCACGACCGCCTCGTAGGGGTGACCGCGGACGGCCCGGTAGAAACGGGCGGCGACCGGGCCGGAGAAATCGAGCGCGGCATGGGGGACGATCCCCGCCCGCACCACCCAGGTCGGATCGATCCCGTCGGCGGGGACCCCCGCCAGGAGTCCCTCGATCCGCTCCCGCAGTGCCGCGGGATCGGAGGGATAGAAGGTCCCGGCCACCGCGGGGGGGCGCACCCCCACTCCCTGCCCAGCGGCCGAGGATGCCGGCAGGCAGGGGGCCACAGCCAGCAGGACGAGCAGGCCGGCCAGCCCCGGATAGATCCCGCGGTCGGTCCCAGTGGGCCTCATGCCCGGGATTGTCACCCGGGACCGGTACTGAATCAAGGCCCGGCGGGCCGGCCCCCCTAGAAGGCGATCCGCCAGACGAACTTGGAGAGGAGCGCGGTCCGGCGGGGGGACCAGCGCGAGGAAGCGGTGTCCGCTTCCTGGTTGACGACCAGATAGAGGTCGGAACCCGGCTGGGGAATCCAGTTGAGACGCAGGTTGAGGATCGCTTCGTCGTCCTCGTTGTTCCATTGGGTACCGATCGCCCCGAAGAGATTCGGGCTGAAGGCGAAATCGGCCCTGCCCCCCAGTTCGTCCACCCGGGGATGCTCATCCCCGAAGGTGATCCGGTTCTGCTGCCAGTCGGCGCTCAGGCGCAGGAATCGGCTCGGACGCCAGGAGAGCTCGAGCGACCATTCGGTGCGTCGCCCACTGTAGAAATCTCCCCACGATACGCCCACGTCGCCGGAGATCAGGCGACCGCTGAAGGTCTCGACCTGCAGCTCGTAGCCGGTGAACCAGTAGGTCCCGGCCGGGATCTCACCCCCTTCCAGGATCTCGAAGGGTTCCAGGAGCCGTTCCGCGTCCCGCTGGATGTTGAACTCCAGCGTCTCGCCGCTCCGGGTCGTCAGCCCGATCGGGCGGTACTCGAAGGCGATGGACTGCATCTCACCGGTCAGGTCGTCCCGGTAGTAGTTGAAGTCGAGCGGTTTGATCTCGGCCTGCTGGATCCAGGGCAGGAACCTGGGCCGGGGATTGAACTGCAGTTCGGCGTAGTACTTCTGATAGGCCTCGCGACGCAGAAAGCCGACCCCGGGTTCGAAGCCGGCCGTCGCCCGTTCCCAGGAGGCGTCGAACTCGACCCGGTCGTTCGGATAGCTCACCGCGAGATGGGACGCGGTCCCATCGGAGCCGCCGGCGACCTGGTTGCGCGTGCCGGCCACCGCTCCGCTCGCCTCCAGGTTCTGCTCCCCGAACAGGGAGGAGGTGGCCAACCGGAAGTCGACTCCCCAGGTGAGATCGAGTCCCTCGGGCACCTCACGGCCGGTCAGCAGGAGGCCGACCGAGGATTCCTCGAGCAGGTCCTGCTTCAGCCGCACCACCGCGTAGTCGGTGGCGGGTTCGCTCCCCTTGGAGGCCGTCCTCATGACCAGCCCTCCAAGCGTGGTGCCTCCCTGCTTGCCGAGCAGACGCACCCCTCCCAGGATGGGGATCTCGGTGCGGTCGGGGGCGATCCCGATCCTCCGGCTGTAGAACGGCTGGATGTTGCCCCCCAGGCTGAAATCGAAGAACTCCTGCCCCTCCAGGAAGAACTCCCGGAGTTCGGGGTAGGTGATGGAGAACCGGGAGAGGTTGACCTGCAGGCGGTCTGATTCCACCTGGGCGAAGTCGGGGTTGACAGTGATGTTGAGCTTGAAGGTGGGGGTGAGCAGGTAACTGGCGCTCACTCCAAGGTCGGCCACCCGCTCCTGCGGTTCCCCCTGCGTGCGGTCGAGGCCGCCGATGACGTGCGGCCGCACATCGATCAGGTGGCCGCTGCTGACCCCGGTGATCCCCTCCAGGGTCCCGGCATGGCTGACCTGTTCCAGGTTGTAGTTGCGCGACCAGCCCTGCCAGAGCGCCTGTTCCCGCTTGCGGCGGATGTTCCGTTCGAAGTTGATACCCCAGGTCTGCGCCGGGGCATCGGGGAACTTGAGGGTCGCGAAGGGGATGCGGAACTCGGCGAACCAGCCCTCGGCGGTGGTGCGGGCGTGTACGTTCCAGACCCCGTCCCAGTCACGGTTGCTGCGCCGGCCGTTGTCGGTGACCAGGGCGTCCGCCCGGGCCCCGTTCGGGTTGGTCACGAAGAGGTAGCCGGTGCGGTGGTCGTTGAAGGGGTCGAGGACCACCTGGAAGCAGTCGTCCGAGCCCCAGCTGAAATCGCGTTCCATCCGGCTGGCGATGATCCGGTCGGACTCCCGGTCATACCCCCAGAAGGCGATATAGAGAGCGTCCTCGTCGTAGAGTACGGCGACCTCGGTGCGCTCGGTGACCGGGGACCCCTCAGTCAGTTCCCGCTGGGTGAAGTTGGTGATGCGCGGAGCCTCCCGCCAGGCCGGCTCCTCGGGCAGGCCGTCCAGGCGGATCGTGCCGGTGAGGCGGACGGC
>CAYUVJ010000405.1:0-2636 GCA_964447955.1 uncultured Gemmatimonadota bacterium | reverse complement strand
CTCGGTGATGATCAGATCGACCCCCAACTCCCGGGCCAGGGCGGCCTCAGCGTTGGCGTTGATGCCGCAGTCCACAGTCACCAGCACCTGGATGCCGTCGGCCGCAGCCTGGCGGACCGCTCCCAGGCTCAGACCGTAGCCTTCCTCGGTACGGTGCGGGATGTAGACCTCGACCTTCCCTCCCATCCGGCGGAGCACCCGTGCCAGCAGGGCGGTAGCAGTGACCCCGTCCACGTCGTAGTCACCATGGATGCGGATCGGCTCCTCCCGGGAGAGCGCCCGGTGAAGCCGGTCGACCGCCGTCTGCATCCCGCTCATCAGGAAGGGGTCGTGACCACTGGAGAGGTCGGGGGCCAGGAAGGCATCGGCCTCGGCCGGGGTGGTATAGCCGCGCTGATACAGCACGCGAGCAAGCACCGGGTCGAGGGCCAGCTTCTCGATCAGCGGTGCGACCGCGGCGTCGGGGACCGGTTCGCGGAAGGTCCAGCGGAAGCGCATGGGTGTGTATCCTCCCGTCCGCTCGGGTCACTGCTGACCGGACCGGGATCTCACGCCGCGCAGGCGCGCCTCCGACGGCGCCGCCGGGGACAGGAAGGAGGACAAGACGGAGAGAAGACGTGTAAGCCGGATTCTGTGCGGCCCCGAAGGACCACGGTGACCATCTATCTGGGACGGCGGTCACCCGCCGCCTCCTGCGGCCTACCCGGGAGTCGTAGCGAGACGGGCCGTCTCTGCTCCCCTATGCGGCCTTGCTCCGGGTGGGGTTTGCCGTGCCCGCCCGGTCACCCGGACGGCGGTGGGCTCTTACCCCGCCATTTCACCCTTACCGGCCGAAGCCGGCGGTGTATTTTCTGTGGCACTTTCCGTCGGGTCGCCCCGCCTGGGAGTTACCCAGCACCCTGCCCTGTGGAGTCCGGACTTTCCTCACCCTCCACCGGTGAAGGTGGGCGGCGCGGTCACCCGGTCTTCTCTCCGAGAACCTTCCGTCCCCAGTCGATCCCACTGTTCGCGAGTCGATCGGCCGCCGCGTTCTCCTCGCGGCGGACGTGCCGGACCTCGATGCCCGGCCTCTGGTCCAGGCGCCCCCGGGCCTGCTCGTAGAGAGAACGCAGTTCAGCATCCTTCACACGATACTCCCCGGAGAGGTGTTTCACCAGCAGTTCGGAGTCGCTGAGGACGACACCCTGATCCAGTCCGAGGTCCTCGAGCACGCCCAGACAGTGCAGCAGGGCCCGGTATTCGGCCTGGTTGTTGGTGGTGGTGCCCAGGTAGAGGGCCCGCTGATAGACCGTCCCAGCCCCTTCGACATCGATGTTCACCCCGATGCCGGCGTGGCCGGGATTGCCGCGCGAGGCCCCGTCCACGTTGGCCCGGAAACGGACCGGAGAGGAGGTCTGAGAATCCCCGTCCGGAGACCGCGCAGGCGTCCGTCGCGGCGAGGCGCTCAAACCTCTGCGTCCTCGCCGAACCAGATGATGAGACGGCCGCAGTTCTCGCAGGTGATAGGTCGCTCGGCCCGCCGGATCTCGGTGATGGTCTGGGGGGGGATGCGGGTATAGCAGCCGCCGCAGGCGCCGCGGACCACCGGGATCACGGCCGTACCCTGCTTGCCCTGCTTGATGCGGTTGTAGAGCCGCTTGAGCCGCTCGTCGATCCGGACCAAGAGGACGTCGCGCTCGTTGCGGATGGCGCTCATCTTGCCGTCCACCGCTCCGAGCTTCTGCTTCAGGTCGGCGATCTCGACCTCGGCTTGGGATCGCCAGTCCTTCAGTTCCTCGGTCTCGGCGGTCCCGGTATCCTCCAGCCCTTCCAGCTCCTCGATCACCTCGAGGAGAGCGTCTTCGGATTCCTGTGTCCCGTTCTTGACGGCGTCGATCTCCTTCTGGATCGCGTCCCATTCCTTGTTGGTCTTCACCTCGCCCAGCCGCTGCTGCTCCTTGTCCAGGCGGGCGTTGTGGTCCTTGATCTGGCGCTCCAGACGACGCTGTTCCTTCTGGAGTTCCGCCCGGCGCTCCTCGACCGAGGCCTGGTGCCCCAGCCGCTCGGCCAGTTCGCTTTCCAACTGGTCGATCCGCTCCGGGTAGTCCCCCTTCGACCGCTCCAGAGCGGAGAGCTGGTCATCGATCTCCTGCAATCTCGACAGAAACTCGAGCTGTTCACGCATGCGCGGCACGATCCTCCCTCATGTCCCCGGATGCCTCAGACGACACGTATGTGCCCGGGCTCCTCCAGGAATACGTCCACCTTCAACGACCCGTCCGGCCCTCCATCCCCCTGCCCCAGCTCCTCACGAAGCACTTCGGCCAGACGTTCCACCCCGGGCTGTTCGGTGGCCCGGTGCCCCGGGTCGACGCAGACCATCCGCGGGTCCGCCTCGAGCCGGGTGTGATACTTGAGATCCCCGCCGACGAACAGGTCGGCGCCGGCGGCCGCCGCCGCCGGGATGAGGTCCCCCGCACTGCCGGCCACCACGGCCACCCGGGAGATCCTCTTGACGTCCCTCCCGGCGTCACCGTCCGCCGTCCCCTCCGGCCCGCTCACCAACAGTGGAACCCCACCCAGGGCCCCCTTGATCCGGACCAGGGCGTCATCCAGTCCGAGCGGCTCGGGCCACTCCCCGACCGCTCCCAGACCCA
>CAYUVJ010000404.1:0-2655 GCA_964447955.1 uncultured Gemmatimonadota bacterium | reverse complement strand
CGTACGACTTCACCCAGAAGCGCTATGCTCGGGGTGAGATCACGGTGACCGAGTTGGCCACGGCCCAGGACCAGCTCTCTCAGACCCAGATCAACCTGCTCAACGCCCAGATCGCCTATGAACTGGCCAAAGCCGACCTCAGTGAGATCACCCTCTGGAACTGGGAGACCGACCGGCCGATCAGTCAGCGCACCACGCCGCCGCAGCCCTTCCGGGAGCGTTGACCCTGGCGGTAGTGACCTGACATGACGGGACCGACCAACGCCGACCTCCAGGAACGGGTCGCCGCCGGCGGTTTCCGGGAGGACCTGCTCTACCGGCTCAACACCGTGGAGATCCAGCTCCCGCTGTTGCGGCAGCGGCGGGAGGACATCCCCCTGCTGGCCGCTCGTTTCCTGGAGAGAGAGTCGGAGCACTATGGGAAGTCGCTGGACGGCCTCTCGGACGAAGCGATGCGACTGCTCCTGGAGCACTCCTGGCCGGGCAACGTCCGAGAACTGGAGCACGTGGTGGAACGGGCGGTCCTGATGGCCCGGGGTGACCGGATCGGGGCTGAGGACCTGGGACTGCGACACCGCAGCCCGGGTGCCGCAGATCTCGGACCGATGACGCTGGAACAGGCCGAGCTCCACCTGATCGCCGGGGCACTGGACCGGCTGAACGGGAACGTGAGCCGGGCCGCCGCCGAACTGGGGATCAGCCGCAGCGCTCTCTACCGGCGCATCCAGCGCCACGGTCTCTGATGGACGGGCCGGATCCCGTCGGCGAACGTACTCCCCTCCGTCACGAACAGAAGATCCTGCTGCTGACCCTGCTGGCCGGACTGCCGGCCACCCTATTTTCCCTGTGGTACCTGTGGAGCGGCGATTTCACCCTCAAGGTGCAGTGGACCCTGGCCGTCCATGAAGCCAACATCCTCAGCGAGACCCTGCGGGAGCAGCGGCTCGAAGCCCTCGAGGCCGGAGCCCTGCTGCGCAAGGTCATGGAGGAGATCGAAGTCGCGGTCTTCACCTTCGACGGTGAGGGGGTCCTGCGACTCACCAACCGGGCGGGGGAACGGCTGCTGCGCCGCCGGGCTGCCGGCATGCTCGGGCGGCATGCGGGCCAGCTCGGGCTCGGCGAGGTTCTGGAAGGACCAACGCACCAGACCCTGGAGGCGGGGTTCCCGGGGGGTGGAGGGCGCTGGGAGGTACGGCGGAGTTCCTTCCGACAGGAAGGCCGGCTCCACCGCCTGGTCGTGGTGACCGACCTCAGCCGGGCTTTGCGAGAAGAGGAACGGCTCGCCTGGCAGCGGCTCATCAATCTGGTCCGCAACGCAGCCGATGCCGCCCTGGAGACCGGGGGTGGGGTCACGGTCGGATGGCGGCTGGACGGGGAGGACCTGGAGGTCGAAGTGCTCGACGAGGGACCCGGGCTCTCCGAGGAAGCCGACCTGTTCGTTCCTTTCTACACCACCAAGCCGGAAGGTTCGGGCATCGGCCTGGCCCTGGCCCGCCAGATCGCCGAATCCCATGGCGGATCACTCCGCCTCGAGAACCGGAGCGATCGTCCGGGCTGCCGGGCTACGGTGCGTCTCCCGCTCACCGGTCCCACCTCCGGGGATAAGCGCCCGTTGCCGTCGCCCGGAGACCCCGATATCGTCTGAGACATGAGACGTGCCCGAAGCAGAGGATCACACCGGGAAGATCCCGTCCTCCGGGAGGAGGACGGCCTGCTCCAGGTGGTGGCCCGGACCCACGAGTGGCTGCGCCGCTATGCCCCGGGTGCGCCGGCCCGGACGGTGGGCCGGATCCGGCTGATGGTCATGATGTGCAGCGATCATCGCTCCGGACGCTATCCTCACCTGCCGCTGGCAACGGTCTGGGCCCTCTTTTTTGCCCTGGCCTATATCACTTTCCCGATCGACCTGATCCCCGATGTCATCCCCGGCCTGGGCTGGCTCGACGACGCCTTCGTGGTCGCCCTCGTCTGGCGGGCCTGTCATCGTGACCTGCGTCGTTACTGCGACCACATGGGAATCCCGGGGAAGAGGTACGGGCTCTGAGCCCGCGCCGTGGTGGCCGGGGTGACGATCGTATGGCGGCACTGAACCGCAGGATGACGGTGAAAAGAGGATGGGCCGGATGCGTATTTATCCCATAAGACGGGCGCAGGATGGTCGCTGAGGTCGAACGACAGCTCCTGCTCAAATGCCGGGCCGGGGACTGGAAAGCCTACGAGCCCATCGTGCGCGCGTACGAGGGGAGGGTCTATGGCCTCGCCCTGGGCCTGCTGCGGGACCCTGAGGATGCCCGGGACCTGGTGCAGGACGCCTTGGTGCGGGCCTTCCAGTCGCTGGACCTCTACGATCCCGACCGGCCGTTCCTGGGCTGGCTGCTGGGGATCAGCCGGAACCTCTGCATCGACTTCCTGCGGCGACGCAGGAACAACGTGCGCATCGAGGATCCCGAGGACGGTCCGTCGCTGCAGCTTCCCGATCCCTCGGCGGAGAGTGACCGTGAGAGCATCCGGAAGGAGACACGTTCGGCCGTCTGGAAGGCCATGGACATCCTCAGTGACGAGCATCGGGAGGTCCTGGTGCTCAAGGACGTCCAGGAACTGGAGTACGCCGAGATCGCGCGCATACTCAACATACCCCAGGGGACCGTGGCCAGC
>CAYUVJ010000403.1:715-2673 GCA_964447955.1 uncultured Gemmatimonadota bacterium | reverse complement strand
GTCGATCCAGAAGGTGCGGTAACCGATCCCCGGCACCTCGGCGGCCAGGAAGAGCAGTTCCTCGGCCGTCTGCTGCACCGGGACCGGCCGCCCCCCCTCGTCGACCATGCGGAAGGACTCGGGATAGAGCGGGATATCGGCCAGCGGGACCGCGACCACCTGGCTCCGGCTCCAGGAGAGCGGGTTGTAGACCACCACCGGCACACCCCGCCGGCGATCGGTCCGCACCACCGTCGTCAGGGCTTCCAGCGAGCCCTCCAGGACCCCGCCGACCAGGCGCTCGGCCTCGGTGTAATCGGCGTGGGCGTCCCGGTAGACCTCGGGGATGGAGGAGCCGGGCAGGATGTCGTGGAACTGGTTGAAGAGGGTGCGCTGCCAGGCACCGTCCAGTTCTTCGGCCGGCCAGTCGTATCCGTTCGCGAGGGCGGTGGCCAGCACGGCGAACTTCTCAGCCGCCTCCAGGTCGGACTCCATCCGGCGGTTGCGCCGTTTGACCGCTCCCTGGGTAGTCAGTGTGCCGCGGTGGTACTCCAGGTAGAGTTCGTCGTCCCAGACCGGGATCTCTCCCTGGTAGCGGGCCTCGACCCGTTCCATGAAGTCCAGGGGCGCGGTGTGGGTCACCGTCGGGAAGGTGGCCATGTCGGTCAGGCCCCGGTAGCGCTCCAGCATCGCCCGGGTGGGTCCACCCCCGTGGTCCCCCACTCCGTAGAGATCGAGCATGTCCTCCAGGCCGGGCTGCTGGCGCAGCTGCTGACCCATCCGGCCGGCCAGGGTGCGCGGGGTCACATCGTCGGTGTAGGTGAAGGGGAAGTAGGAGAGCACCCGGGAGCCGTCGGGGGCCTCCCACCAGAAGAGCCGATGCGGGAAGACGGTGGTGTCGTTCCAGCCGATCTTCTGGGTGATGAAGTAGTCGATCCCGGCCCCCTTGAAGATCATCGGCAGGGTCCAGGCGTAACCGAAGGAATCGGGGTTCCAGCCCACCCGGATGTCGATCCCCCAGCGGTCGCGCACCCAGCCCTTGCCGTAGAGGATCTGCCGCACGAAGGCCTCGCCCGAAGGGACGTTGCAGTCGGGCTCGACCCACATCCCCCCCACCGGCACCCACCGCCCCTCGGCCACCCGGCGGTCGATGTCGGCCATCATCTCCGGGAAGAGGGAGTCGGTCCAGGCATAGGCCTGCATCTGGCTCTGGGCGTACATGAAGAAGGGGTACTCCTCCATGAACCGCAGGGCCTGGGCGAAGGTGTGGTCGACCACCTCGATGGTCTCGGCCCGGTCCCACAGCCAGGCCATGTCGATATGGGCGTTGCCGATGAAGTCGATGCGCAGTTGCCGGATGGCCTCGGCCCCCTCCTCCACCACATGACGCATGGACGCCCAGATCCCGGTGAAGAGGGTCCGGTCGCCGGCCAGCAGGGCCCGCAGGAGGTCGTCCCAAAGTCCCCCCTCGGCGAACAGGTCGGGGCGCAGCATCCGGCCCCAGCGCCAGTCCTCCTGGAGACCTTCGATGTCAAAGTCGTGCTCGGTCAGGGAGGGCTCGAGCGGCGGGTCGGCCATGACGATCTGCAGCAGGTCCTGCACCGGGATGCGCAGTCCGGTCGACTGGGTCGGCACCCCGCCCCAGTCCAGGCGGACCACGAAGCCCGAGCCGGAGGCGAAGGCGGTCGCCGCATCCCGGGCGGCCAGCCGGATGGGGAGCCGGTGGGTCCCCCCGGTCGGCACCGTGGCCGTCTCCAGGGTGGAGGTCCGGCCGTCCGCGGAGACCGCGGTCAGGGTCACGTCCGGGGCGGGCCGGGTCCCCAGGTTGCGCACCTCGGCCTCCACGACCAGGGTGAGGGGGCCGTCGGGGATCCGTTCCAGGGCCGGAGCGGGACGGACCCCCAGCAGGACCAGCCGGGGCTCGGTCTCCACCGGCACGTAGTCGGCCGGTCGGTCGGCGGCGAAGCGCAGGTCGGCGA
>CAYUVJ010000403.1:0-705 GCA_964447955.1 uncultured Gemmatimonadota bacterium | reverse complement strand
CGACCCGCCGAACCCCCCCGCGTTGTTCCCTACCCGCAGCAGCAGCCGGTTCCAGCCGGCCCCCAGCCGGATGGGGAAGCGGTCCTGGTCGGCCGCCCAGCCGCGCAGGGTCCAGTTGCGATGGACCTCGAAACCGTTGACGAAGACCTGGATGCCGTCGTCGCTGCCGACCGAGAGGAGCGCCTCCCGGGCCTGCGGCGACCGGACGTAGGCGTGCATCCAGGCGAAGGTCTGTTCCTGTTGTTCCAGCCCCGTCTCCAGCAGGTCGAGCTGACCCGATTCCAGGACGGGGAAGCGCCGCCAGGTGTGTCCGGCCGTCTCCTGGCCGGAAGCGGGCGCCGCCTCGACGAGCCCGGCCGGGGGCTCCTGCCGGAAGGCGTCGGCCACGTCGGCCATCGGCTCGGGGCCCCAGACCAGCCACGCGGGCACCGATCCGGCCGGCGGGGCCTGGGCGGTGACGGGCGGCGGGGTCTGGGCGGTGACGGCCGCCGGGGCCTGGACGGAGGCGGACACCGGGAACAGAAGGACAAGGAGGACGAGCGCGCGTACCCGCCCGGCCGGTCCGACCCCGGTCCTCCCACGGCTGCTCCTCCCGCAGCACTTCCCGAGGCTCCTCCCGCTGTGCCTCCAGCTGTGACCCATCTCACTGACCTCCCCGGTCCATGGCCACGGCCCCCAGGATGACCAGGCCCTTGACCACCATCT
>CAYUVJ010000402.1:0-2676 GCA_964447955.1 uncultured Gemmatimonadota bacterium | reverse complement strand
GCCGGCTCGACCTCTCGGCGGCGACCGTGGATCCCGGAGTGCCCGAATACGGCATGGTGGTGGGGATCGACCTGACCCGCACCGCGCTGGGAGGGGTTGGGGAGGGGGGCTATCTGGCGGTCCTCCCCGAGGAGGGACCGGGCAGTACCGGGCTGACCCTGATGGCCACCCCCAACATCCGGCGCTACCGCATCACCGGGGTGTTCGAATCGGGGCTCTACGAGTACGACGTCTCCTATGTCTATGTGGGTCTGGAGACGGCGCAGCAGCTCATGGGCATCGGCGGGGAGGTCAGCGGGATCGCAGTCCGGCTCGACGACATGTGGCGGGCCGACCGGGTAAAGGTGGCCATCGACCGCTTGCTCCCCTATCCCTACTACGTGATGACCTGGATCGAGCTGAACAAGAACCTCTTCTCCTGGATGACCATCGAGAAGTGGGCCATGTTCATCACCCTGGGGCTCATCATCCTGGTGGCCGCCTTCAACATCGTCTCCACCCTGGTCATGGTGGTACTGGAGAAGACCCGGGAGATCGGCATCCTGAAGGCCATGGGCGCCACCCGGGGGAGCGTCCAGCGGGTCTTCGTCACCCAGGGGATGCTGGTCGGCGGGGTGGGGACCCTGCTGGGCCTCCTGATCGGCTATGGCTTCTGCTGGGCTCAGCAGACCTGGCGGCTCATCAGCCTGCCTGCGGACGTCTACTTCATCAGTGCCGTACCGATCGACATGCGACTGCTCGACTTCGGACTCATCACCGTGCTGAGCCTGCTCATCTGCTACGCCGCCAGCCATTATCCGGCCCGCCGGGCGGCCGCTCTGGTGCCCGTGGAGGCGATCCGCGATGCCTGAGCGCACACCCATCCTGAGTGCCCGGGGGATCACAAAGAGCTTCCCTTCGGCCGAACTGACCCTGGAGGTGCTCAGGGGGATCGACCTGGACCTCTATCCGGGCGAGGTGACCTCGGTGGTCGGTGCCTCGGGCACGGGTAAGAGCACCCTGCTGCACATCCTGGGCGCTCTGGACCGACCGGACGCCGGCCAGGTGATCCTGGACGGGGTGGACCTGGGACAGGTGGCCCCACGGCCGCTGGCCGGGATCCGCAACACCCGGATCGGCTTCGTCTTCCAGTTCCACCACTTGCTCCCCGACTTCACCGCCCGCGAGAACGTCGCCCTGCCGGCCATGATCACCGGACTGAGCAGGGATCAGTCGATGGCCCGCGCCGATGAGCTGCTGGCGGCTGTGGGGTTGAGCGGACGAGCCCATCACTGCCCCGGTCGGCTCTCCGGCGGGGAGCAACAGCGCGTGGCCGTGGCCCGCGCCCTGGTCAACCGTCCCCGGGTCCTGCTGGCCGACGAGCCGAGCGGGAACCTGGACCGGGCTAGCAGTGATCGTCTCCACGAGGTACTCTGGGAGATGGGACCGGCGGAGGGACAATCCCTGCTGGTGGTCACCCACGACCCACAGCTGGCCACCCGGGCCGGGCGGGTCATGGAGCTGCGCGACGGCTGCCTGGAACCCCTCTGACCGGACCCGGAACCTCACCGAGCCGTTCGGAGGAGGCCTAGCATGCTCTGCCAGGACTGCGGTCAGCGGGTGGCCACGGTCGTCTTCACCGAGGTCACTGCAGGTCGCAAGAAAGTCTCCCATCTCTGTCGGACTTGCGCCGAGCAGCGCGGGCTCCAGGCCCCCGACCTGAACGATCCCCTCGCTTCCTTCGCCCGCTCCCGGGAGCCTCTCTCCCCGGAGGATGCGCCTATCACCCCCGACCCCCATGACGGGCTCCTCTGCCCGGATTGCTCCTGGACCTGGGCCCGTTTCCGCGAGCGTGGCCGATTGGGCTGTCCGGGATGCTATGACGCCTTCCGGGAGCCCCTTGAAGGACTGCTCCGGCAGATGCACGGGGCGCCCGAGCACCTGGGCAAGCAGGCGCGTCCGGTCACTCGAGCGGACCGGGTGGACAGCCCGGACGAGCTGCGCCGCCAGCTCGAGCAGGCGGTAGCGACCGAGGATTTCGAACGGGCCGCCCAGCTCCGGGACCGACTGCGCCGTTCGGAAGGGGGACGAAGGTGACCGGGACGCCGGAACCGGGAGACGTTCTCCAGCGGCTCAGTCTGGACCCGCCGGGCTGGCTGCGGGACCCGGGAGAGCCCGAAGGGATACATCTGGGCACCCGGGTCCGCCTGACCCGCAACCTCTCGGGACGCGCCTTTCCCCAGCACGCCGACCTCCGGGATCAGGAGACGGCCCTGGAGACCATCCGGAGCGCGGCCACCGGCATACCGGCCTTCCAGGCCGCGGCCTGGCTCCCATACAGGGAACTGACCGAAAGCGACCGTCGCCTGCTCGCCGAGCGCGACCTGGCCAGCCCGGCCCTGACCGAAGGGGTGGGCCCCAGAGGGGTCTTCGTGGGGCCGGGTGAGGTCTTCTCGGTGATGGTCAACGAGGAGGACCACCTGCGGGTCCAGGTGGTGGTCTCCGGACTGGGACTGGAGCGGGCCTGGGACCGGCTGGACGGCCTGGACGACGATCTGGCCCGTGGACTGGAGTTCGCCTGGCACGAAGCCTTCGGGTTCCTGACCTCCAGCCCGACCGAGGTGGGCACGGGATTGCGCGCCGGGGTGCTGATGCACCTGCCGGCCCTTACCCTGACCGACGATGCCGAGGCGGTCC
>CAYUVJ010000401.1:0-2700 GCA_964447955.1 uncultured Gemmatimonadota bacterium | reverse complement strand
GGGACCATGGTCATCGATATCGGCGGGGGGACCAGCGAGATCGCCGTCATCGCCCTCTCCGGCATCGTCACCGCCACCAGCATCCGGGTGGGGGGGGACGAGATGGACAAGGCGGTCGTCCAGTTCCTGAAGAAGAAGTACAACCTGCTGATCGGTGACCGGACCGCCGAGCAGCTCAAGATCGAGGTCGGTTCGGCGGTCGAGATGGAGCCCGAGCTGGAGACGCGCGTCAAGGGCCGCGACCTGGTCGGCGGGATCCCCAAGACCATCGTGCTCTCCAGCGGCGAGGTGCGCGAGGCGCTGAGCGAACCCATCTCGCAGATTGTGGACGCCGTGCGCATCAGTCTGGAGCGCACTCCGCCCGAGCTGGCATCCGACATCCTCGACCGCGGCATCATCCTCTCGGGGGGCGGTGCCCTGCTGCGGGGGCTGGACCAGCAACTGCGGGAGGAGACCAACCTGCCCATCAACGTGGTGGAGGACCCACTCACCTGCGTGGTCCGCGGCACCGGCAAGGTCCTGGAGAACCTCCAGGAGTACGCCAAAGTGCTCATGGCCGGCCGGCGTCTGTGACCGACGGGGCGACCGAGGAGGTGACGCCCGGTGCGGCGTGGCCCGTTCATCTCGAAGGAACGCCGGGCTGAAGCCCTCCTCGGGGTCTATCTCCTGCTGGGTGTGTTGGTCGCCGCCCTGCCGGTCGAGCGCACGCTGGGCTTCGCTCACGGTGCGACCGCCCGGGCCAACGACCTCTTCCTGAACACCTTCCAATGGGTCTACGACCTCTCCTTCCTGGCCCGGGAGAACCGTGAACTGCGCAGTGAGATGGCCGCCGCCCGGCTGCGGATCGGCCAGCTCGAGGAGACCGCCCGGCAGAACGATCGGCTGCGGGAACTGCTGGCCTTCCGGGAACGGGGGCTCTCCGAGATCCTGGCCGGGGCCGAGGTGATCGGCTGGGGGGACGGCCGGGAGGCCTATGCGGTGAGCATCTCGGCCGGCGAGGCCGATGGGTTGGAACGGGGCTGTGCCGTCGTCACCGCCGAAGGGCTGGCCGGACGTATCGAGCAGGTGACCGGGCCGCACACCGCCCTGGTCAGTCTGCTCAACGACCCGACCAACGCGGTGGCGGCGGTCATCGAACGGACCCGGGAACACGGCATCTTCCGCTTCGAGGGGCGCCAGGGCATCCTGGAGTTCGTCCTCCAGGCGGCCGATGTGCGGCCGGGCGACCGAGTCTTCTCGTCGGGGCGGGGAGGCGTCTACCCGGCCGGGCTGCTCATCGGGGTGGTGCGATCGGTCCTGGACGACCCCGACCGCGTGACCAAGCGGGTAGAGGTCGAACTAGCGGTGAAGCTCGACCGGATCGAGGAGGTCTTCGTACTGCCGGGCGGGATGATCCGATGAACCGGCTGCTCTGCTATCTCTTCTTCGGCCTGGCGGTCGCCGTCCTCCAGACCACCCTGATCCCCTCCTTCGACCTCTTCGGCCAGCGCCCCGACCTGGTGGTGGTGTTCGCGGCGGCGGTCGGTGCCTTCGAAGGGGCCTCCTGGGGGAGCACGGCCGGGTTCCTGCTGGGACTGCTGGTCGACCTGCACCACCCCCCCTCGATGGGGGCCGGGGCGATGGGGGGCGCCCTGGCCGGATGGCTGGGCGGCAAGGCCCAGGAATACCTCGACCTGGAGCTCCCGCTGAACCAGTTCGTGGCTTTCGCCGCCGCTCGGTTCGCGCACGACCTTGCCTATGCCGTCGTGGTAGCCGTGAAGGAGCTCGAGAGCTTCTGGACGGTGCTGCTGGGCCGGGGGCTGGGGGGTGCGGTCCTGACCGGTCTGGTCGGCCTGGTGGTCATGGGGACGGCTTACCTGATGGGCGCGGGGAGGAACCCACTTGATCGGCGATGACGTCCAGCGACGTCGGAGGCGGGGCCGGGTCCTGTTCGCCTGCTGTGCGGTGGTGCTCGCCTTCCTGGTGCTGCGGGTCGCCCAGCTGCAGGTGGCCCGGCATGACGTGCTGCACCGGATCGGAGAACAGAACCGACTGCGGCCCCTGACCGTCCAGCCCACGCGGGGACGGATCTACGACCGGCAGGCCCGCATCCTGGTCGACAACCGCCCCTCCTGGACGGTCTTCGTGACCCCGGTGGGCGGGGTCGGCCAGGAGAGGGTCATCGCCGAACTGGCGGAGATCCTGGAGACACCGTCCGAGAGTCTGCGGGAACGTATGCGGCAGCGCCGAGGCTACCAGTACACCGCCCTGCCGGTCATGCGTGACGTCTCCTTCGACGCGGTCGCCCATATCCGGGAACGGGCCCTCGACCTGCCGGGGGTGACCATCCAGATGGAGCCGCGGCGGCGCTATCCCTTCGGGACGCTGGCCGCGCACGTGCTGGGCACTCTGCGGGAGATCGACGAGGCCGACCTGACCGAGCGCCAGCGCCAGGGCCAGGACTATCTGTTCGGCGACATGGTGGGCAAGCGCGGTCTGGAACTGACCGATGAAGAGACCTTGCGCGGCACGCGGGGCGTGGAATACGTCGAGGTAGACGCCCGCGGGCGGGTGGTGCGCGAAGTCACTTCGGCCGCGGAACGTCCACCGCGGCACGGCCGCGACCTGCTGACCACCCTCGACATCGACCTCCAGCAGGCCGACTAATAGGCCTTCCAAGACACCTCCCTTGGGGCGGTTGTGGCCCTCGACCCGCGGGAT
>CAYUVJ010000400.1:0-2710 GCA_964447955.1 uncultured Gemmatimonadota bacterium | reverse complement strand
GGCCCCCCCGGTCACCACCACACGTTTGCCCTTCAGCGGGTACGGCATCTTCAGCCGTCCTGTCGCATTGGTGTCCGGCGTACGAAATCCGGTGCTCGAAGCACGTTTTCCTGTATCGGACGTACGTATTCCGGTGCCCAGCGCACGTTTTCCGGTATCGTCTGCATCGTCATTCGACGGACCGCCTCTCGCCCACGTCGTGGCCGGCCGCCCGCAGGGTCTTCTCCTGCCGGGCCAGTTCCCGGTCGGCCGCGATCATCCTGGTCACCAGGCCTTCGAAGTCCACCTGCGGCGCCCAATCCAGATGCTCCCGGGCCTTGGAGGCATCTCCGCACAGGCTGGTCACCTCGGCCGGGCGGAAGTACTTCGGGTCCACCTCCACGTGGTCCTGCCAGTCCATCCCGAGTTCGCCGAAGGCCTTCTCGGCGAACGCCCGCACCGAACGGGCGGTGCCGGTGGCCACCACGAAGTCCTCGGGCTCGTCCTGCTGGAGCATCCGCCACATCGCCTCGACGTAGTCGCCGGCGAACCCCCAGTCCCGTTCGGCCTCCAGGTTGCCCAGGTAGAGCTTCTCCTGGAGTCCCTCGGCGATCCGGGTGGCGGCCCGGGTGATCTTGCGGGAGACGAAGGTCTCCCCCCGCCGGGGGCTCTCGTGGTTGAACAGGATCCCGTTGACCGCATACAACCCGTAGGCTTCCCGGTGGTTCACCGTCTGCCAGTAGGCGTAGACCTTGGCGCAGCCGTAGGGGCTGCGCGGGTGGAAAGGGGTCGTCTCCGACTGCGGTGTCTCGACCGCCTGCCCGTACATCTCCGAGGAAGAGGCCTGGTAGTAGCGGACCTCCTCGCCGGTGCGCTGGCGGTACTCCCGCAGGGCCTCGAGCATGAGAAGGGAGCCGACCGCATCGGCCATGACCGTGTACTCGGGCTGCTCGAACGAGACCTTCACATGCGACTGGGCCCCCAGGTTGTAGACCTCGTGGGGCTGGACCGCGTCGATGGTCTTCCGCAGGGAGGTACCGTCGGTCAGGTCGCCGTAGTGCAGGAAGAGCCGCACGCCCTCCTGGTGCGGATCGAGGTAGAGATGGTCGATCCGGCCGGTGTTGAAGAGCGAGGCGCGCCGTATGATGCCGTGGACCTCGTACCCCTTTTCAAGGAGCAGTTCGGCCAGGTAGGAGCCGTCCTGGCCGGTGATGCCGGAGAGCAATGCCCGTTTCCGCTGGGTCATGATGCTCCTTCCTTCCATCCGGCGATCGTCAGACGTGCACCGCCTGACGCAGTTCCTCCAACTTGGTGTCGGTCCCCTCCAGGAAGGCCTTCAGGCCGTTCTCGAAGGACTCGTCCAGTTCCTCGCGCAGGTCGCCGAACTCCTCCATCAGCGGCAGGGCCAGGATGTCGTCTACGATGACCCCGTCCCGGATGGCCTGCTGGGCCTTCCGGTAGTAGTGGATGATCCCCTGCATCATCCCCCTCATCTTATAGAGGGGGCAGGAGGCGTCGACCTCGCTGAAGGCGTTCTGCTGGAGGTAGAAGTCCTTGACCATCCGCCCCACCTCCAGGGTCAGCCGCTCCAGGTCCTGCAGGGCGTCGGGACCGACCAGGCTGACAATCTCCTGGAGTTCGCCCTCGCGCTGGAGGATCTCGCGGATGCCCCGCACTAGGTCGGACCAGTCCTCGCCCACGTTCTTCTCGTACCACTTGCGCAGCCGCTCGGCATACAGCGTGTAGGAGCGGTTCCAGTTGATGGCCGGGAAGTGCCGGCGCTGGGCCAGCGAGGAGTCGAGCGCCCAGAGTCCGCCCGCCACGCGCTGGCTGGCCTGGGTGACCGGCTCGGAGAAGTCGCCGCCGGGGGGGCTGACCGCCCCCACCGCGGTGACCGAGCCGACCCGCTCACCGCCACCGCCCAGGGTGATGACCCGCCCGGTACGCTCGTAGAAGGTGGCCAGCCGGGTGGCCAGGTAGGTCGGGTAGCCCTCTTCGCCCGGCATCTCCTCCAGCCGGGAGGAGATCTCGCGCAGGGCCTCGGCCCAGCGGCTGGTCGAGTCCCCCATCAGGGCCACGTTGTAGCCCTGGTCGCGGTAGTACTCGGCCAGGGTGATCCCGGTGTAGATGGAGGCCTCGCGGGCCGCCACCGGCATGTTCGAGGTGTTGGCCACCAGCATGGTGCGGTCCATCAGGGAACCGCCCGTCTTGGGGTCCTCCAGGCTGGGGAACTCGTGGAGCACGTCGGCCATCTCGTTGCCCCGCTCGCCACAGCCGATGTAGACGACCACGTCAGCCAGCGAGTACTTGGCCAGCAGCTGCTCGACCACCGTTTTGCCGGTGCCGAACCCGCCCGGGATGATCGCGCTGCCGCCCAGGGCGATGGGGAAGAGGGTGTCGAAGATGCGCTGGCCGGTCACGAACAGTTCGACGGGGTCCAGTTTCTTCGTGTAGGGACGGCCCCTCTTGACCGGCCACTGGCGGTACATGGTGATATCGGTGCCGTCCTTGAGGCGGGCCACCGGCTCCATCACCGTGAGCTCCCCCTCACCGACCCAGTCGAGGGTCCCGGACATCCCGTGGGGGACCATGACCCGGTGCTCGATGGTGGGGGTTTCCTGGATCGTCCCCAGGATGTCTCCCACCGCCACGTTGTCCCCGACCTTGGCCACCGGTTGGAAGGCCCACTTCTTCGCGCGGAGGGTGTCCACGCTGATGCCGCGGGCGATGA
>CAYUVJ010000399.1:0-2716 GCA_964447955.1 uncultured Gemmatimonadota bacterium | reverse complement strand
ATTTCCTCCTGACGGTCAGCCCGGGTCTGCGCACGAACCGGACCCGGCTGCCCAAGGACCTGGTCTTCGTGCTCGACACCAGCGGCTCCATGGGGGAGGACCGCAAGCTGGAGCAGGCGGTCGCCGCCCTGCGCTTCGGGCTGGGCACCCTGGGACCCGAGGACCGCTTCACCCTGGTGACCTACAGCAGCACGGTGCGAAGCTGGCGGGAGCAACTGGTGACCGCCGGCCGGGACGAAGTGGCCGACGCCCGTGACTTCGCCGCCTCGTTGAGCGCCAACGGCGGGACCAACATCGCCGAGGCCCTGCTGGTCTCGGGCCGGTCCCTGGACGGTGCCTCCGAAGGGGCAGGGCGGGAAGGGAACCGCCCTCGCTATGTGGTCTTCCTGACCGACGGTCTGCCCACGGTGGGGGAACGGGACCCCGACCGGCTGCTGGATATCGCCCGTGACGCCTACGGTGAGGACGCCCGCGTGTTCGTCTGGGGGGTCGGCTACGACGTGAACGCCTTCCTGCTGGATGCGCTGGCCGGCCGGCACCAGGGACGCAGTGCCTACGTGGTGCCCGGGGCCGACCTGGAAGGGCCGATCGCGGCCTTCTTCGAAGCGGTCTCCGACCCCATCCTCTCCGACCCGGTCCTGACGGTCGAGGGGGGCGAGGTCTACGACCTCTTCCCGCGGGAACTCCCCGACCTCTTCGCCGGGGCCTCCATCACGGTCATGGGTCGCTGGAAGGGCGAGGGGCAGGCCACGTTCGTCCTGGGCGGCCGTATGGGGGAGCGGGTCCGCTCCCTGATACCGAAGGAAGTGGAACTCCCCGCCCGGCAGGCCGAGGCCTCCTTCCTGGCCCCCATGTGGGCCCAGCGCAAGGTCGGGTTCCTGCTGGAGCAGATCCGGCTGAACGGGGAGTCGCAGGAACTCAAGGAGGAGATCATCCGGCTGGGTGAGCGCTACGGCATCGTCACCCCCTACACCGCCTACCTGGTGGTGGAGGACCGCCTGCGGGCGCTCGAAGAGGCCGGTATCGCCGACATGGAGTCCGGAGCCGTGATGGCCCGGGCGGCCCTCCAGGCCACCATCCGGCCCGATGCCTCGGTCTACGCCGGGGCGGCCGGCAGCCGCCAGCAGACCGGGCAGGAGGCGGTCCAGCTCAGCATGGCCGAGAAGAGCCTGCAGGGCATGCTCCAGAACCGGCAGAGCGACCTCTTGAGCGTGCAGCGGCTGGGGGAGAAGACCTTCCGGCTGGCCGAGGAGAACCAGGCCTGGCGGGATGTCGAACTGACGACCGACCAGCGGCTGGAAGAGGTGACCGTGGGCTCCGAGCAGTTCCTGGAACTGCTGGACGCCCATCCCGAACTGGCCCGCTGGGTGGCCCAGGGACCGGTGGTCGAGGTCCAGCTGGGCCGGCAGGGCTACCGGATCCTGCTGCCGGAGAGTCAGCTCTGAGTACGTAGCAACACGCCTAGCCCGGCTCTTTCCGGGCAAGGTGAGTGGAGACAGGCCTCGGCCGGTGGAGGGAGGCGTCACCGGCCGGGGCTATTCTGTGCCGGACAGTCTGCATTCGTGGGTTGGAGAGGGTACGAGTTCTGTTGCTATAATTATTAATGTTGCCATAAATGGCAACATAGTATATTGTTGGCAACATGAAAGAACAGGAACTTAGAGATTACGTGAGGAATCACCTCGACGAGTTGATTCCGATACATCTATCGAGCTGGTCGATGGAGCCCGCAACTCGGAATGAAGTCTACGATGCCCTGCTTGAATTCGTGACGGTCTCGGGAAAGCTCAAGGCCGCCTGTGAGTTCGTCTCCGCGCCTACGCGAGCGAAGATCTCGCGTAGGCAGGAAAGGGTGGCCAGGATCCAGAAGGACTCGGACTATCTTCCTCTGCTGATATCCGATTACATTTCCGAACCTCTGCAAGCGTACTGTAGGAATGCCGGTATTCCATATCTGGACTTGTCGGGAAATGCCTGGATTGAACATCCACGACTTGTCATTCACCGATCCTCTCAGCCTCCGCGCTTCTTAGTGTCCAAGCCGAATAGAAGTCCTTTTGCCGACAAGGCCAGCCTGGTTCTCCGGTTCCTCTTCACAGAAGGGCGGGTGGGGGGGGTTAGAGAACTGGCAAGATCCGTAGGTCTGAATCCAGGCCACATATCGCGTATCGTGAAGGCTGCCGAAGAGCTGGGATATGTGAGGATTCACCTCGATCGATCCATTCGGCTGATAGCTCCTGATGAGGTTCTGGGAGATTGGGCTTCCATCTATCACTGGAAGAGGAATCGAATCCATCACTTCACACTTCCTGAAAGAGAAAGGAGGGAATCTCTTCTTGCTCGTCTGAAGGAGAGTCAGAATGCTGCCTTGACCATGCACGCTGGCGCCAACCTGATCGATACCTATGTGAACTACCGTGGGTGGCATGTCTACTGCAGGACGGTTTCTGAGCAAGAAACACTCGTGAAAGACCTGGCGCTGACCGAAGTGGCTGCGGGAGCCGGAGATGTGATCCTGATGCAGCCGTACTATCGGGAATCCGCATTCTATGGATTGCAGTTCCCGGGTCGTGTTCCTGTTGTCTCCGACCTTCAGCTCTATCTGGACCTTTTCCATTTCCCGGTTCGAGGTCAAGATACCGCTGAGCGAATCCTGACCACGCGGTTGCGGCACGGAATTCCAAACCATGATGAGGACCATGACGGTCGCCCACCG
>CAYUVJ010000398.1:0-2719 GCA_964447955.1 uncultured Gemmatimonadota bacterium | reverse complement strand
TAAGCATCCCCAGACCGTTCATGTACAACCTCCTCTCAGACCATCGTCTCCCACTATCTCATTCCGCCCGCAGCGCCCTGACCGGGTCGATACGCACCGCCCGCAGGGCCGGCAGCAGACAGGACAGCGCCGTGACCGCGGCCAGGAAGAGGGCCGCCCCCAGGTAGGATACCGGGTCGACCGCCCCCACCCCGAAGAGCATCTGCTGGATCAGCCGGGTGCCGAAGAAGGCGGCGGTCAGCCCGGGGACCAGACCCAAACCCACCAGTACGAACCCCCGCCGCATGATCATACCCACTGTGTCGGCCCCGGTCGCCCCCAGCGCCATCCGGATGCCGAACTCGTTGAGCCGCTGGCTCACCCAGAAGGCCAGCACGCCGTAGAGGCCCAGGGCGGTCAGCAGCAGGGCGATGGCCGAGAAGAGTCCCAGGGAGAGAGTGATGACCCGGAAGCCCGAGATGGTCCGGTCCAGCAGTTCGCTCATCGAAGCCGACTCGGCCAGCGGGATGTCCCGGTCCATGTCGGCCAGCAGGGCCCGCAGGGCGGGCACGACCCGCTCCGGAGGGCCCGAGGTCCGGACCGCGAGGTCCATACGGGTGTGCCCGCGCTGGGTGTGGGCCATGTACATGGTCCGATAGGGATCGCTGCGCGCGCTGGTCATGCATACGTCCCCCACCACCCCGACGATCTCGTGTTCCACCGGCTGTCCCAGGTCGATGACGATGTGCTGGCCGACGGGGTTCTGGTCGGGGAAGAAGTCGCGGGCCATCTCTTCGCCGATCACCACCACCCGGGGGGTCTCGGCGGTATCCGTCTCCTCGATCAGTCGCCCCATCACCAGCGGGATGCCCATCGTTTCGAAGTAGCCGGGACGCACGACCCGGTCGTAGGCCGTGCGGTTGTCCTGGGCCGAGGTCGGGGGAGAACCGACCGGCCAGGCATAGATGTCGCTCCAGGGGGAGCGCACCGGGAGCTGGTTGATCAGGCCGGCCGATTCCACCCCCGGAAGCGCCCGGACCGAGGTCAGGAACTCCCGGAAGAACTGCTCCCGCTGACCCGGGTCCGAGTACTTGGCGGTCGGGACCTGGACACCGGCGGTCATGAGCCGCTCGGGCCGGAATCCCAGTTCGACCCCGAGTTGGCCGGCCAGACTGCGGATGAGCAGTCCGGAACCGATGAGCAGGAAGACGGCCATGGCCACCTGGAAGGAGACCAGGGCACCACGCAGGCGGGCCCCGCGTCGGTCCTCCGAGGTACGCAGTCCCGATCGGAGCTGTCGGGCCAGGTCGACCCGGGTGCTGCGCAGGGCCGGTACGAGCCCGAAGACCACCCCGGTGAGGACCGAGACGACCAGGGTGAAGAACAGTACCCCGGCATGCAGGCTCGGCTGGGCACCGACCAGACCCAGCGGCAGCAGGTTCAACAGCAGACCCCGCAGGAACATCGCCACGAAGATGCCCAGCAGGCCGGCGATGACGGCCAGGATCAGGCTCTCCAGCAGGTGCTGCCGGAGGAGCTGGCGGCGGCTCGCCCCCAGGGCCGAACGGACCGCCACCTCGGAGATGCGGCTCTGGCCCCGGGCCAGCAGCAGTCCGGCCACGTTGCCGCAGGCGATCAAGAGCACCAGCACGACGGTGGCCATGAGCAGCAGCAGTCCGGTCCGGACGTTCTCCACCATGTAGTCGCGCAGCGGGGTCAGCATGAGCGACTTGCCCTCGTTGCTCTCCGGGTACTGCTCGGCCAGGGAGGCCGAGATGAGGTCCATATCCTGTCGGGCCTGGCCCAGGGTGACGCCATCCCCGAGCTTCCCCACCACCAGCAGGTTGTGCCAGCGCCGGGCGTCGGCGCCGTTGCCGTCCCGATAGGTCAGGGTCCAGGCATCGCTGTCGTAGAGGAAACGGAAACCGGCCGGCATG
This sequence comes from uncultured Gemmatimonadota bacterium, assembly GCA_964447955.1. Lineage (GTDB taxonomy): Bacteria > Blakebacterota > Blakebacteria > Blakebacterales > CAYUVJ01 > CAYUVJ01. The sequence continues at coordinate 803 of CAYUVJ010000398.1, read as the reverse complement.
ACACCGATGATGGTGATCGGGCTGCCGTTCACGGTCACCGTGGAACCGATCACGTCGGGAGAGCCTCCGTAGCGACGCTGCCAGTATCCATGGCTGAGCATCACCACCGGCGGGCCACCCACCACGGCCTCATCCTCCAGGAAGGGCCGTCCCAGAGCCGGTGTTACACCCAGCATGGGGAAGAGGTCCCAGCTCACCATGAGTACGTCCGCCCGTTCCGGCTCCTCCCCTCCCGTCAGGGTCAGACGCCAGGGGCCCCACATCATCATCGCCAAGTGCTCGAACGACCGGTTCTGCTGCTGGTAGTCGTACCAATCGTAGCCAGAGACAGGACCGCTGCTGGTGATGTTCCCATCGTATGACTTGCGGGCGATGACCAGTCGGTCGGCGTCCTCAAAGGGCAACGGGCGCAGCAGCGCGGCGTCCAGGATGCTGAACATGGCCGTGTTGGCCCCGATGCCGATGGCCAGGGTGAGGAGGATGATCAGGGTGACACCGGGCTGGCGCAGGATCCGGCGCCAGGCGGAACGCAGGTCGTGGGCCCACATGGCGGACTCCCTGAAAGGAAGGCTGAGAGCACCCCGGCCGGAGGCCGGGAACTGGACATCCCCTCCAGGTTGTTACGGAGGCGGGCGCGGAGAGGTTGTGGTCAGATACATCGAGGGCCGACCCGGCCACAAAGAAGGCGGTGGCCAGTACCCCGATGAGGGGTAGACCATATGGAATGACCGGCTCCTGAAGTCGTGGTGTTCGCGTATTGGTGTGGTTGTCTACTGCACCAGGGACGCATACGACATGAGAGG
>CAYUVJ010000397.1:0-2731 GCA_964447955.1 uncultured Gemmatimonadota bacterium | reverse complement strand
GGCCAGAGAGCGGGTCCATCGGAGGTGGGTCGTACCGCGCATGGTCACACCTTGGGGACTGATGTTCGTAGGCAGGCAGGCGGGAGGGGGAACGGGGGGTCCGTCGCCGGGTCGGGCCATCGATTCGGAGTCCTGCGGATCAAGTGCAAAAGCTGGCCCCGTTCGCATGTCGTGGGCGCCCTGGCGTGGCCCCCACGCGGTCAGTAATCTTTCTCCCAAGTCTTTTATGCTACGACGGGAGAGGAAGGGGTGTCAAGACGGGGGGACACCCGCAGCGGCCTTCGGAGCGGCTCCAGCGGCCTATTCCATCGAGGTCGTCTCCTCCGGCCGGGGCGCCTCACCGGAGTCCGGCCGAGCGGCCCGGGCGCGGGCCGAGAGGGGGATGACGATCAGTTTGCGGGTCAGGTCGTTGGTGTCCACATAGACGTCGGTGTCGAAAACCCCGGTCAGGAGCGGATAGGTCAGCACCTCGTCGGTGGGACCGGCGGCCCGGATGCGCCCCGCTTTGAGCAGATAGATGCGGTCGCAGTACTCGGCGGCCAGATTCAGGTCGTGGAGGGCGGTCAGCACCCCCACCCCATCGGCGGCCAGACCCCGGACCAGGTCATAGATCTCCACCTGGAAGCGGATGTCCAGGAACGAGGTCGGCTCGTCCAGCAGCAGGATACGGGGCTGCTGGGCCAGGGCTCGGGCGAACACCACCCTCTGCCGCTCCCCGCTGGAGAGGGCCTGTACAGGCCTGGCGGCCAGGTGGGCGGCCCCGGTCCGGTCCAGCGCCTCCCGGGCCACGTCCAGGTCCCCCTCCCCCTCGAAGGCCACTCCGCTGAGATGGGGGTGCCGCCCCATGAGGACCGTTTCCAGCACGGTGAAGGGGAGGCTGGGCGGGGTCTCCTGGGGGACCACCGCCAGCCTGCGGGCCAGTCGCCGGCGGGGCCAGTCGCGCACCTCGACGCCCTCCAGGCGGGCACTCCCCCGGTAACCCGGGTGGATCCCCGAGAGCACCCGCAGCAGGGTGCTCTTGCCCGAACCGTTGGGCCCGATGAGGCCGACCACCTCCCCCGGCACCACCGTCAGGTCCACTTCCTGCAGCACCGGGGTCTCCCCGAAGGCGAAACCGAGGCCGGTGACCTCGATCAACGGGTCCGGAGTCGGGACCGGTGGGAGGGGAATCTCAGCCGAAGACATAACCGCTCCCCCGCCGGCGCAGCAGGGCCAGGAAGAAGGGGCCGCCGATGAGGGCGGTGAGCACCCCTACCGGGATCTCACCGGGGGCGGCCACGGTGCGGGCAGCCAGGTCAGCCAGCACCAGGAAGGCCCCGCCGGCCAGGAAACCGGTCGGCACCAACAGGCGGTGATCGGGTCCGAGCAGCATGCGCAGCAGGTGGGGGACGACCAGGCCGACGAACCCGATCAGCCCGGCCAGCGCCACGGTGAGTCCGGTCAGCAGCGAACCCAGCACGTAGGTGTGACGGCGGACCCGTTCCACCTCCACGCCCAGCTGCTGGGCACTCTCCTCGCCCAGGCTGAGGGCGTTGTAGTCCCGAGCCATCCGCAGGACCCCGCCGCTCACCAGCAGACAGAAGAGGGCCAGCAGTCCCACCCCACCCAGCCCGTACTCGTAGGGGACCCGGCCCATCAGGTAGAAGACGATGGCGTGGAGCTGCTCCAGCGAAGCGATGCTCTGCACGAAGTAGATCACGGCGGCGCTGAAGGCGTTGAAGATGACCCCGGTGAGCAGGATGGTATGGATGGTGAAACGCCCTCCCACGCTGGCGATGCGCTCGATGAGCACCAGGGCGCCCATCGCACCCAGGAAGGCCAGACCGGGCACCCCCAGGGCCCCCAGCAGCCCGCCGGCGGTCCCCAGTCCGAGCAGCAGAGCCAGGACCCCGCCCAGGCTGGCCCCGCCGGAGACCCCCAGCACGTAGGGATCGGCCAGCGGGTTGCGCAACAGGGCCTGGAAGGCGATCCCGGCCACGGTGAGTGAGCCGCCGAGCACGGCCGCCAGCAGTACCCGCGGCAGTCGGACCTCGAGGAGGATGCGCAGGGCTACCTCGCGCTCTCCTGCCCCCAGGGCCTCGCCCAGGCCGGAGAGTCGCAGCAGCGGGACATGACCGGCCCCCAGCGAGGCCCCCAGCAGCAGGGCGGCGGCCAGCATCAGCCCGGACAGGAGGATGCCGGCCGCGGCCTTCCGCGGAGTCAGACGTTCAGCGCCCACGGCCGGCCTCCCGCAGCGGGCCCAGTTCCTCGTCGGTCGGCGCCCCGAAGATCTCCGGGTGGATCAGCCGGGCCAGCAGTTCGGCCATCTCCGGGAGTCGAGGACCGGGTACCGCCAGCCGCTCGGGATGGACGTACCAGACCCGGTCGGCGATCACCGCGGGCAGGAAGTCCCAGTGGCCCCAGGAACCAGTCTGACGGCCCCGTCGGGCCCCCGGACGGTTGTCCGAACCGTCCACGATGACCTCGGGCCGGCGCTCCAGGACGGCCTCCAGGGCAATGAGGGGATAGGGCCCGGGGGCGTCGGCCAGCACGTTGATCCCCCCGGCTGCGGTGATGAGCCGGTCGATGTGGGAGCCGGGGCCCGCCCCGTAGAGCGGCCGGTCTCCGGCCACATAGAGCACGCGGCGCCGCTCCAGTCCGGCGGTCCGGCGCTGCAGGGCGGCGATCCGCTCCCGGACGGCGTCGGCCGCCGCCCGGCCCCGGGCGCCTCGTCCGAGCGCCTCGCCCAGTT
>CAYUVJ010000396.1:0-2754 GCA_964447955.1 uncultured Gemmatimonadota bacterium | reverse complement strand
GGCCGGAAACATTTCTCGAGGCCATCGGTTATGAAGAGACGAGGACCTACGTCAGGACCGTCCTGAACCACTATCAGCACTACCGGTACCTGTGGACCGAGCCCACCCTCTGATGACCGATCACCTGCCGCGGGCCTTCTCCTGGCCCGGAGCAGTGCTTTTCCACCTCCTGCTGGCCGTCCTCTTCCTGCTGGCCCGGGTCCCCGTTCCCGAACCCCCCCTCATACTGGCCGACCTGGTCCTCTACGAGGCGCCGCCGCGCACGCCTCCGGCCCCGGAACCTCCGGCCGAGCTCCCCGAGCCTTCGACCGAGCCCGAGGAGGCCGCCCCTGCGGCCCTGGCGCCCCCCGAGGTCGACCTGCCGCGCCGCACGGCCGACCTGCCTCCGGCCGCAGGGCGACCCGGCATTCGCACCTATCCCGAGTGGGTGACCGGCCCGCCCGCGCGCCCCCCGGTCCCGATCGACCTGGAATCCCGAACCCGTTATCTGGCCGGTCCCCTGCGCCGGGAACTGGCCTCCTCGGCCGGTCCGTCCATGGCCGAACCCAGCGCCATGGATACCCTGCTCTACGTGCAGCAGCGGCTCGAAGAACTGGCCCGGGACGCCCTGGCGGCCGCCCGGGCAGCCCCCAAGGGGAGCGGATGGACCGATCCCATCCCCCAGCCCGGCAGTATCCAGGAACTGCGGGGTGTGCCCCAGATCCCGGTACTGGGTGTAGCCGCTGCCGTAGCCGGACTGCTGATCGAGGAGGGCAAGAAGGTCTGGAACCGGATGCTGGGGATCGATCCCGATGCGCCCCCCGAACCCGACATGGACCTGACCTACGAAGAGGTGGTCGCCTATGCGGCGCTGGAAGACCGCCGGGGGCTGAGCATCTTCGAGTGGCACAGCCGCCTGCCCGGCGACTTCGAGGGGGGGCTGGGGGACCTGCAGCGGATCGCCGCCCGGCTGGCCGAGCGGAGACTCGCCAGGTTGGAGATGGAGGAGCAGGTCTTCCGCTACCGCCGTATGATCCCCCGTCATGAAATGGTGGCCTACTATACCTCCTTCCTGAACCGTCTCCCCCCCAGAGACTCCGACCGGCGCCGGGAGATCACCCGGATGCTGGTTGCCCTGGTACGGGAGCCCCATTACTGACCCAACTGTCCTCTGAGGACGACATCCGTGTCCACGAATGACCTCACCGGGGGACACTTGTCGGTGTCCACCACGCGGTTCCGGACGCCGGGGAGGTCTCCCTGCCCCGGTGTCGCGATTGCTGTGGATTCATCTAACTATATGATAGTCAATGGCTTATATGGGTCGAAGGGCCCTCGGAGGGGGGCCTGGGTGATCCGGCCTCGCTGCTGGCACGGATGTTGATAATAACCGGGAGTGGAAGGTACCCACGAACCGGCTCCGGCCGGGAAGCTGCGAGGTGAGGACCATGACCGAGACGAGAACCTATACGCCGGTCCCCCAGGCCACCCGGGCCTGGAAGGGGACCATCCTGCTCGTCGGTCTGACGGTACTGCTGATGCTGGCGAGCGGCTGCTACACCATGGTCGCCACCGGCCGCAGCCTGACCGATCGCGGCGCCGCCGACCGTTGGGCCGAGTACGGACCCGAGGAGACCTATCCCGATGAGACCGCCGCCTGGGACAAGACCGACCGGTACGGCGGCGCGGTCTACGAGCCCGAACGGCTGACCGGGTACGATGCGACCTATCCCGAGACCCAGCTGGGCCTCATGAGCGACCTGGAGGCCGAGGGGCAGGGTGGGGTCGGGGTGCGTTTCCGCGAGTACTACCTCGACGAGGACGATGAACTGGGCTACCTGGTCCAGGACGTCCCGACCCAGACCTACGTGGCGGCCTACCGCCGTCCCTGGGTGCGCCGGGTCTACGCGAACTGGTACTACGACTGGGCCTACGGCTGGTATCCGCGCCCCTTCCACTACGGCCCGGTCTGGGCGGTCGGTTGGAACTGGCACGGCTTCTACCTGGGCTGGAGCAGCGGCTACTACTGGTATGACCCCTTCTACTGGGACAGCTACTACTGCGATCCCTTCTGGGGGCACGGTTACTCCGCCGCCTATGCCGGCTGGTACGGTCCCTGGCACGGCTGGTACGACCCCTGGTACCGCCCCTGGTGGTACTGGGAGCCCTGGTACCAGAACTACTGGCACTGGCACATGGTCAACTATGCCTACGACCCCTGGTACCCGTACTACGGTCACCACGGGACCACGGTGGTGGCGGTGCGGGACTACGCCCGCCGGCCCGACGACCGGCGTCGCGGGCTGAGCGACGAGGACCAGCGGCGGGCACGTGGCACCCTGGCCGGCGGCACGCCGGGGAGCGGCGACGGTACGGCTCCGGACGGGAAGACCCGTCGGACCGCCCGCGGGACCACGGGTGAGCCTGACCGGACCGCCCGGGGCACGCTCCCGGGGACTGTCCGGACTGTCCGCAACCCGACCGGCAGCGGGGGGAACACCGGCGCCCCGACCGTGAAGACGCCGCGGACCACGACCAGCCGGCCGCCGACCACTACCAGCCCGCCGCCGCGGACCACGACCAGCCGGCCGCCGCGGACCACCACCAGCCGGCCGCCGACCACCAGCAGCCCGCCGCCGCGGACCACCACCAGCCGGCCGCCGACCACCACCCGTCCGCCGCCGCGGACCACCACCAGCCGGCCGCCGACCACCACCCGTCCGCCGCCGCGGACCACCACCAGCCGGCCGCCGACCACCACCCGTCCGCCGCCGC
>CAYUVJ010000395.1:2430-2758 GCA_964447955.1 uncultured Gemmatimonadota bacterium | reverse complement strand
GAAGGGATCGGGCTCGCCGAGGGACTGTCTGACCGCCACGTACTTCTTTGCCGACCGATAGTACGCCCAGATGACGATATCCTTCAGCAGATCGATCTCGTTGCGTTCGTAGATTCCAAGGACGGCATCGATGTAGAGGTCTCGCGGCACATCGGTGAACGACAGGGGTGCCAGGTTTTCTCTGATCAGCGGGATGTTCGCCGCGATCCGGGACACACGCTTGTTCACGTCATCGAACGGCTGAAGGTAAGGAAGTTGGACCATGAAGAAGAACGCCTGTTCGAATGGGTCGCTGATCAAGGCCGCGGACCGCAACACCTGGTCGAAA
>CAYUVJ010000395.1:0-2420 GCA_964447955.1 uncultured Gemmatimonadota bacterium | reverse complement strand
GGCGTGCGCCCCCACGATGTGCTCGCCCAGAAGGTCGAAACACTCCTCGATGAGATGGGGGACTTCCAGGGGATGGAACGTCGACTCCTCTATCGCGACCGCGATGTGTCGCAGTCTGCCGGCGGCATCAGGATCAGACAGCAGGTTGTTGGCAAGCATGGCGTGCAGGTTCAGGATAGTGTAACGGTTGAATCCGATACTCTCGGCCCCACTGACAAGGAATTCGATTGCGTCTTTGTGGTTCAGGATCATCTGAGCCTCGACCCGTTCCTTGCCTTCAGCCTCCTCGCCAAATTCTATCAGCCGTCTTGTATCGAGCAGGGAATACGTGTTCCCCTCCAGGCGGCTCGAATTCCACGATAGGTCTATCAGGAGCCGGTTCAGAAGCTGTTGGGCGTAGGTACCTCCCGGCAGCGGGGATGTATATAACCGGCCGATTCCGGCAAGGTGATTTCGCTCCCCATCGGACAGGTACGTACTGCGGCCGGGTTGGTAAGCGTCGAGGAAGCTGCGGTTGTAGCCGACCGGGTCACGGTCTGTCAGGGATTTCCGGAGGTACTCCCTGATCCACGCACCACGTGCAGACAGGGGGATCGGTGTATCCTCGATCGGTGCCTGTTCGCCTGCCCTGCCCTCTTCTTTCTGCGGCCGTCCGATTGGTCCAATACGGTATCTCGTCCCCCGGCCCAACCCTACCTTGCAGAGCCTCCCTTCCTCCACGAGCCGTTTCAGACGATACTGCAGGGTCCGCAGAGGCAGTCTGGTTGGCAAGGCGTCAGCGATTTCTTGAGCTGATACATTTCCAGCCTTGCCGGCCACCGCTTCCTCGATGTCCCGCAGATCTCTTTCAGGGATGTGCCTGGGCAACCTGTGATCCTTCCTTCGAAATGGGAATTAATGCGCAACTATAGAGCATTAATACGCAATAATATCGCCTTAGTGCGCAATAATCAACCCCATTTCGAATTATTGTTGCGCAAATCGCCGGTTATTGCGCGATGGTGTTCATTGGACGGGCAGGCGATGAGACCGGGGGTCGGAGGCCGGCTATCTTCCCGTCCGGAGAGTATTGGAAGGGCAAAGCCCGGGACCGCGACTCCGTGAGGGCATCCCGGTCAGGATGCCCTCCCCTCGGTGTCTCCGGTGTTCTGCCGGTTACACATCGCCCCCCGGGCGGCCTCCGCCGTTCCCGCTGCGGGGGATCTCCGGTTTATCGATGAAGCGGCGGCCGTCGATCATCCAGTCGGCGGCCGGTTCCCCCTTCAGGTAGTGATCCAGGAACTGGCGGGCCCGGGTCTGGAAGTCCCGCTGGTTCTCGTACTGCCGCAGACCGTGCGCCTCGCCCGGGTAGGAGAGCAGGATCACGTTCTTCCCGTTGAAGCGCAGGGCGTTGTAGAACTCCACCGCCTGCAGCCATTCCACCGAGCCGTCGGCAGTGCCGTGCAGGATCAGCAGCGGCTGGTTCATGTTCCGGGCCGAGAAGACGGCCGACTGGTCGATGTAGAGCTGGAGGTCGTCGAAGGGGTTGGTCCCGAACCGGCCCTGCCCGTAGATGTCGTAGCGGTGCTGGTTGGTACCGCTCGACTTCCAGAGCTGGTTGAAGTCGGCCACCAGGTCGGTGGCCCCCGCCCCGTAGACGATGGCCGCGAACATGTCGGAGTGGGTGGCCGCGTAGGCCGATCCCTGCCCGCTGAAGCTGTGGCCGTGCAGGGCCACCTTTCCGGGATCCACGTAGCCCAGTTCGATGACCTTGCGGATGGCCGCCTCGATACACTCCAGCATGTCGCTGTGGGTGGTGCGGGTGCGGAAGTGGATGTCGGGCTGCATCACCAGGTAGCCGTTGCTCAGGTAGCCGGCGAAGTTGGGCGAACCGGCATAGGAGGGCCGGGGATAGCGGTGCAGGCTCTGTGAGTTCTTCTCGTAGTAGTTGACCAGCATGGGGAGCTTCTGCCCCGGGGTGTAGGTTTCGGGGATCCCCAGGGTGCCCTGCAGGCGCACCCCGTCGTCGTTGGTGAAGTCGAAGAGGATGCGGTGCCCCCAGATGAACTCGCTCTGCTGGGGGTTGGCCTCGGTGATCCTCGTCCGCTCCTTGAAGGTGCCGTCCGAGACGTAGTAGTCGGGGAAGTCCTGGAAGGTCTCGACCGTGTAGAGGAAACGGTCCGCGTCCTCCGCCCTGGTCAGACGGCCGAAGTTCCGGTCCTCGAAGACCAGCTCGGTGAGACGGCCCCGGCGCAACTGATAGAATCCGTCCTTCTTGGTCCACTGACCGAAGGCCGAGAGCAGGACCGGCTCGGAGAGATTGATGAAGCGTTCCTCGGGATCGGTGCGCACATAGCGGAAGACGATCTCCCGCTCGGTGCCCGTCCCGCCGGTGAGGTTGGTGGCGGGGCGGCCGTTCAGGGGCTGCAGCCAGAGGTCGT
>CAYUVJ010000394.1:0-2763 GCA_964447955.1 uncultured Gemmatimonadota bacterium | reverse complement strand
CTGACCAGTCCGACGTCCATCCGGAAGCGCCTCCCCTCGGCCAGGGACCGGCAGGTCTCGTCCAGATCGCCCCGGATCCCCATGCCGTAGGCGAAGTCGTTCCCTGTGCCGACAGGGAGGATACTCATGGCCGTGCGGTCGAAGCCGTCCCGGCGGGCGCGCATCAGACCGTTGAGCGTCTCGTTGGCCGTTCCGTCCCCGCTGGCCGTGACTACCAGGTCCATCCCGTCACGGGCCGCCTGCTCGGCCAGTTCGGCCGCGTGCCAGGGACGCTCGGTGAGGACCAGGGCATGGTCCAGTCCGAGCCCTCCCAGGCAGTCCTCGATCTTCGGGAGGACCCGGCCGGCGTGACCCCGGCCGGCCGTCGGGTTGACGATAAGGAGCGTCTTCATAGGCGGGTCCGAGTAGAGCGGCCGCGGCCGTCGTGGCGGGTGGCGAGGTATTGCCGGCAACCTTTACACCCTATCAGCCGGTGTCTCAAGACATATACGCAGTGCTAGACTATGGATTGAGGAGGTTCGCCGCGATGACCGAAGAAAGACTCAAGGACCTCTCCGACCTGGCCCGGCTCTTCCCCGGCGCGGTCGGAGCGGATGGCGGGACGGCGGCCGATCCTCCGGGTCCAGCCACTCCCCTGCCCCGGCTGGTCGTCCGCATCGAGAAGAAGGGACGTCGGGGCAAACAGGTGACCGTGGTCACAGGCCTGAAGGACCCGGTCGACGGACTCCAGACCCTGGCCCGCGAACTGAAGTCCCGCTGCGGCGCGGGGGGTACGGTCCGGGACGGGACGATCGAGGTGCAGGGCGACCACCGCGAGGCGGTCGCTGACTTCTTCCAGCAGCGGGGCCACCGGGTCGCCCGGGGCTGAACACCTGCCAGGTCCGGGGCCCGGGACTCCCTCACCCACCATCGGGATGGCGCTCCCCTCAGCGCTCCAGGACGGCCTTATAGCCGTACTGCAGGATGCCAGCGTGTCCTTCCCGCTGCAGGCAGCGGAACATCAGGCGGACCCGGGCGCCGATCTTCACCTCCTCTACCGCACAGTCGACCACCTGGGCGGTCAGACGGGCTCCGTCATCGTTCTGGATGACGGCGACCACGAAGGGGGCCTGGGTCGAGAACACCTCGGCCGGGGTATGCACCGTCGTCCAGGATACGATCTCCCCGCCCGGTGCCAGGGCGACGGTCTCGAAGTCCCGGCCGCCGCACTCCGGACAGACCGGGCGCGGGGGGAAGGCCAGATAACCGCATCCACCGCACTTCCCGGCCTCCAGACGGTACCGCTGCGGGATCTCACGGGTATAGCGCGGGACGATCATGACACCGCCTCCAGGATGTGGACGACACAGCTCGCGCCCGAGCCGCCCATGTTCTGCGTGAGACCGAGCAGGGCACCTTCGACCTGCCGGTCGCCGGCCTCACCGCGGAGCTGTTCCACCACCTCGATGACCTGAGCTACCCCCGAGGCGCCCACTGGATGTCCCTTCGCCTTCAGCCCGCCGCTGGTGTTGATCGGTAGTCGTCCGCCCAGCTGGGTAATGCCGCCGGACGTTTCGATCCCGGCCTTGCCCCGGTCGAAGAAACCGAGTTCCTCCATCACGATCAACTCGGCGATGCTGAAGCAGTCGTGGACCTCGGCGAATTGGATGTCATCCGGTCCCAGTCCGGCCGCCTTGAAGACCCGCTCCGCGGCCAGACCGACCGAAGGGATAGTGGTCAGGTCGGCCCGATTGTGGAGGGCCAGGGCATCGGTGGCGGAACCCGTTGCCCGCACCTTGACCAGAGGGCGTCCCATCTTCCGGGCCGTCTCCAGGGGAGCCACGATGACCGCTGCCGCTCCGTCGGTGACCGGCGAGCAGTCGAGCAGCCGGAGGGGGTCGGCCACCATGGTCGAGTTGACCACATCGTCGACCGACACCTTCATCCGGAACTGGGCGTTGGGATTCATCGCCCCGTGCAGGTGGCTCTTGACCGGGACCTCGGCCAACTGCTCCCGGGTCAGTCCGTACCTCTCCATGTAGGCCCGGGCCATCAGGGCGTAGAGGCCCGGGAAGGTGATCCCGTGGAAGGCCTCGTAGTCCTGGTCGGCGGCGGTAGCGAGGGCGTCGGTGGCGTCCGCTCCGTCGTTCATCTTCTCCGCGCCGGCAGCCATCACGAACTCGCTCTGACCCGAAGCCACTTCGAGCACCGCCAGGCGGACGGCGTGTCCCCCCGAGGCGCAGGCCGATTCGACCCGCACCGCCGGTATGCCTTTCTGGCCCATGTAGTCGGCCATGAGGGCGCCGATGTGTTTCTGGTGCACGAACAGTCCGGGCGACATGGAGCCGACGTAGAGTCCGTCGACCCGCTCGACGCCGGCATCCTGGATGGCCGCCAGTCCGGCTTCGGCCATCAGGGTCCGCAGGGACTTGTCCCAGAGTTCTCCGAACCGGGTCATCCCCACGCCGATGATCGCTACATCACGCATCTCGGTCTCTCCTGTCTCTCCGTTCGGGATGGCCAAGTCTAGTCGTTCATGAGGATCTTGCGGCGGAACTTCACATACTCGCCGTAGGTCAGGTAGATCCGGTGCCCTTCCATCTGGGAACGGAAGTGCGGCGCCAGGTCACGGACCGCCTCGATCTCATCGGTCACCCGGAAGACGAAGGAATCACTCCCGGCGCCCGAACCGAATGAGGTAACCAGGATGTGGTCCCCTGGCTTCGCCACGTCCAGGGTGGCGGACAACCCGGTCGGTGAGGAGCCGGAATAGGTATTACCGAT
>CAYUVJ010000393.1:0-2764 GCA_964447955.1 uncultured Gemmatimonadota bacterium | reverse complement strand
GTCCTGCTGCTCTACACCGCCTGGAACATGTGGCAGGGTCGCAAGGTGCGTCCGGTGGAAGGCGACCCCGAGTTCGTCCCGGCTACCCCGCTGGCTCTGCTCGGTTCGGCCGGGGCGGGCGCCATCAGCGGGGCGCTGGGGGTGGGGGGCGGGGTGGTCAAGGTGCCCATCCTGAACATCCTGCTGGGCACCCCCATCCACCGGGCCGCCTCGACCAGTACCTTCATGATGGGGCTGACCGCAGCCTCGGGCTGTGTGGCCTACTACGTGCGCGGGGAACTCCTGCTGGAGGTGGCTGCCCCGCTGGTGCTGGGGGTGCTGCTGGGCGGCCGCCTGGGTCCACGGGTCGCCATGCGGATCGAGGGGGGAGGCCTGCGCCGGATCTTCGTCTTCGTGCTCATCTTCGTGGCCCTGCGCATGATCTGGGGGGTGGTGCGATGAACGACACACTGCATGGACCCGGACGGACCAACGGCCCCGGACGGATCGACGGATCGCGACCGCCCGATCGCCCCAGGCAAGTCGGCGAACCCGAACTGCGTCGCACGCTGGCCCCCCTCTACCGGGCCGCCTACCTGCTCGTGCTGGTCCTGGTAGGCGTGGGCGTGCTGCTCAGCGCGGCCGGATGGGTGCCTGGGGTGCTGGTCGCCGTGGTGGGGGTGGCGCTCCTGCTGGCCACTCCCGTGGTGGCCGCCTTGGCGGTGGGGGCCCGGGCCCTCGGCCGGCGCGACCGACGCCTGCTGTGGGTCGTGCTGGGGATCATGGTCATCCTGGGCGGACAACTCCTGCTCCAACTGTCCCTCCCCTACCGGGTGCCCCCCGGGGCCGCCCTGCGCTATCCGGCCGCCGAGCGCATCGTGGCCATCGGCGACCTGCACGGTGACCTGGCCGCGACCCGGGCCGCCCTGCGACTGGCCGGGGCCATCGACGAGCAGGGCCACTGGGTCGGCGGACGCCTGGTGGTGGTCCAGATCGGCGACCAGATCGACCGGGGGGACGATGACCGGCTGATCCTCGACTACCTGGACGAGCTGGCCGAGGAAGCGTGGCGGGCCGGTGGGGCGCTGCACATCCTCAACGGCAACCACGAAGTGATGAACGCTCGCCTCGACCTGCGCTATCTGAGTGACGGCGGGGCGGCGGCCTTCTCCGACTTCGTCCCCGACCCCGCCGACTCGCTGGTGAACGCCCTGCCGCCCGAACGGCAGGGCCGGGGGGCCGCCTTCCGGCCCGGAGCGCCCTACGCCCGGATGCTGGCTGAACGCAACCTCTGCGTGGTCATCGGGGAGAACGTCTTCGTGCACGCCGGCATCCTGCCCGAGCACCTCGACTACGGGCTGGAGCGGATGAACGCCGAGGTGCGGGCCTGGCTGTCCGGGGAGGGAGCCGCGGTCGACTACATCCATAAGGGGGACAGCATCGTCTGGACCCGGCACTACTCCGACGACCCCGACTCGACCTCCTGCGCCGACCTGGGCCGGGTGCTGGAAGAGCTCGGGGCCGCGCGTATGATCATGGGACACACCGTCCAGCGCCGGGGGATCACCTCGTACTGCGACGGCCGGGCCTGGTGCATCGATGTGGGACTTGCGGCCTACTATGGAAGCAACGCCCCCCAGGTGCTCGAGATCCGGGGGGACCAGGTGCGCATCCTGCGCTCCGACGAGTCGGCCGTGCCTCCGCTCCCCTGAGCGTCTGGCCGACCCGGGTCGCGAATGCATCCTGCTGCTTATCGGGGCGGGGCACCTGCCCATCCTGCGCTTCCTGGTCGAGACCGGCCCTGAATACGTCCTGCTCGAGATCACCGCGGAGACTTTCTTCTGCTTGAAGAAGGAAGCCGGCCCTGTACCAGCTTTGGGGGCAAGGGCCCCGCAGCGGCATCGTAGCTACGGGGTTGTATCGATCACTGGGGGCAATTTATTGTAATAGCCAGTCTCAAAAAGGTACACGCCCTAAAGATGAATTGCTAGGTCTAAAATAGGTAGTATCTGGAATCTCTATACGGTAGCATTCCGGTTCTACAAAAAGAAGGCCCAAAGTTGTCCAATCATTCATTGTAAGACTGAATGAATATACACCATTCTCAGGAGAACCTAAAGGAACTTCGGCCCAAGCCTTATTATCATAATATTGACTATACATATCATTCATCCAATAAAATTCTGAATCATAAACACCCATAAGTGAAATATACCATCCTTGAGGTCTTGCATGAATAGAGTACTGAATAAAATAGGTAGCAGCAGGGTACGTTCTTGTAGTGCGAAGTATCAGATAAATAGGAGTATTATGGCCCACTACATTTCCGTAAGGCGGTATAGATGGCTTGTAACAAATATCTACTACCACCAGCGAATCGATCGCAATAAGTGCCTTTGAGGGACCGGTACCACAGCTACTCATGATGGGAGCCGTTAAAACAACGGCAGAAAATCCCATCATGAGCTTCCAGTTACGCATGACCAGGCTCCTATCGATGGCAACCTGTCTGCTACTATTCCTCTGCTGTCATTGGAACGTAATTGGCATTGAGACTGTTTACACCAAGGGATCAGACTCCAGGTCCCGTTCGAAGGTGTTGACGGCTCGATCCTCGCTGAAACGACCTGATGAGTTTCCCCGATGGAATTCACACGGTAGGCTGACCTCATGTCCCTGAAACTCCTGGCCACGGCGTATGTCCACCTGGACAGCGGTCCGACCGGTGAGTGCGGTCGCCACGCCCGAGGCCCGTCCCTCATGCTGCTCTATCAGTCCCGGTATG
>CAYUVJ010000392.1:0-2785 GCA_964447955.1 uncultured Gemmatimonadota bacterium | reverse complement strand
CGCTGCTGCAACATGGCGCTGCGGGGGAGCTGGGTCCCTTCCAGCGCATAATGGCCATGCATGTGGCCGGGGTGGCCGACCGGTCCGACGACGGCGACCGGTTCGCCGCCTTCCTGGACGACCCGGACCCCGACGTCCGGTCGGTGGCCGCCCTCCTGCTGGCCAAACGGGGGGACCCGCGGGCCTTCCCGGTACTGGGCGAGCTGCTCTACACCGGTCGGCGGGAGGTGCAGACCAAGATCGTACACCTGATGACCCTGACCGACATCGAGATCGGCGGCGTATTCCGGCCGACCATCGAGGAGTGGCTGCGACTGCCGGTCATCTCCGACCCCGACTCGGTCCGGGAGTACGGGAACGACTTCGGGGCGAAGCGGGGCGCCGCCCTGGCCTGGATGAGGAAGTTCGGGGGTCCGGCCGACCTCCCTCTGATCCGCCGGGCGGAATGGTCCCGTCTCTTGGCAGGGCGCCGCCGGACCTTGACCCCGGCCGAAGTGGATGTCTGGGACTACCTGCTGGCCTGGGCCGACCCCTCCACCTTCCCGGACATCAAGCGGTACCTGCGCCGGATCGTTGCCGAGCGCTCCAGCGACGTCGAGCGCTACTTCCGCTGGCTCGACCTCCCCTACCGCCAGCGCCGCTACTGGGACCAGGAAGGGCTGTGGGCCTCCCGGTTCAGCACCGACCTCAACAACCTGGTCCGGGGGCTCAACCTGCTGCTCCGGGAGAGGGACCCTGAGGCCCTCGCCTACTGGGAGCGGTCCCGGACGTTCATCTTCGCCTACAATCGCTACCGGTCGGGTCGCGGCTATCCCCTCCGCTACCAGAACATCCTCCCCCGGCTGGCCGAGTTCGGGCCCGACGGGCTGGCCGAGGTGGCCCGGCTGATGGACGACCCGGGCACCCCTCCACCCATCCGCTTCCAGGCCTGTCTGCTGCTGGCCGCCCGGGGGGACGAGGCGGCGGCGGCCGAGGCCCTTCGGCTCTGGGAACTCTACCGCGGCAGTTCCCCCGGTTGGCTCTGGGAGGGGGATGCCCTGATGGTCTTCGCCGACCTGGTGGCCGACGGGCATCTGCGCTTCGCGGAACCGATCCTGCGCTACGCCAACGCCAGCTACGCCGGGGACCGGGAATACCGCTACTACTACTATCGCCGCGGATACACCCTGGGGAACTCCTGGTGGAACCTGGGGATCATCGCCGACCTGAAACGGGGCTCCGGCGAGGACTACGGCTGGGACCTGAAGGCCTGGACGCAGTGGTGGGAGCGGGAGAAGGTGCGACTGGGCCTGGGGGACTGAGGCATGAAGAAAGGCCCCGCTCTCGCGGGGCCTTTCTCCCGGGCTCGTTCCCGGAGGTCGTCGGTCCGGAGCCTCAGGCCGGGGGCGGGAACTCGATGGTCACCCGCTCGGCCGGCGGGGCCATGAAGCGGTCGGAGGCCTCGGGGAAGAACTGCATCAGGTAGTTGATCTGCTCGACGGCGTGGTTGCGCCAGTAGGAATCCCGACGCGCCTTCTCGTAGTAGCGCTCGCAGACCACCTTCTGGAAGAATTCCTTGAAGTTGAACGGCATCTTGGTCAGCTCGCGCCCCGGGTGCTGGGCCTGGAGCAATCGCATCCCATACTGCTGGGCGGCGTCCCCCATGACCGCGTTGGCCCCCGCGTCGTCGGGGTCGACGGCCAGCGCCCGCTTGGCCTGGGTGATGGCCTGGTCGATGTTCCCCTGGTCGACGTAGATACCGGTCATCTCGGTCAGGGCCCGCAGGTTCCGGGCGTCCAGCCGCAGGATCTGGCGGTAGGCGTTCAGGGCTTCGGCCTGGTTGCCGGTCCGCTTGAAAGAGTCCCCCACCAGCTCCCAGCCGGTGATGTCGTCGGGTTCCTTCGCGAGGTAGCGCTGGCCGTACTCGATGGCGCGCTGGAGGTCCCCCCGCCCGTAGTAGTGCTGCCCCAGGTCGAGCAGGTACTTGGGCGTTCCGGACTCATGCTCCACCAGGGCCAGGGTGATCGCCTCGTAACGGGGCGTCAGGCGGATCCGCAGGTTGTTGAGGGCGTTGACCACGTCCTGGTTGGTCGGGTCGGCGGCCAGCAGGACCAGGTAGTGGTCGGCGGCCTTGTCGAACTGGCTGGTGGTCAGGTACATCCCGGCCAGGGCCAGCTGCTGGGGCGTGTCGCTGGGCTCCAGTTCGATGTAGCGGGCGTAGTAGGGCAGCGCCGCCTCGAGCCCCTGGAGCTGCCAGGTGCCGTAGCCGGTGAAGAGCACGTTGCCGGCCAGGTAGGAATCCTCACCCCCGTGGTCGATCAGCCACTGGTAGTACCCCACCGCCTTTTCCCAGTCCTCCATGTGGCGGTAGGAGTCGGCCACCTTCTCGTAGACCTTCACCGAGTCGATCCTGGCGGCGGTGGTATCCGCCTCCAGGTAACGGAAATAGTAGCCGATGGCGTCCAGGAAGTTCTGGGTCGGGTCTCCGCCGTTCTGCATCATGTCCAGAGCCTGGACGTAGAGCTGGTCGGCGGTGCTCCGGAAGAGCAGCGGACCGGGGCCATCCTGGGCCTGGATTCCCCGCATACCGATCAACAGCAGGACCGGCAGGGTGAATAGGGTGAACGTCTGTTTCAGGCTCCGATTCATCTGTTTCCCCGTATCGCGTTTCATGACGACCTCCTGCGGACTCCGAAGGGCCCCTTTCCGGAGTCCTGACTCCGCAATCGATACAGTATAGGTGCCTCTGCCCCTACCAACAAAACGTATGTCGGTTGCTTTCTATTTAGGCTGTCAGTGGTTCGAA
>CAYUVJ010000391.1:728-2787 GCA_964447955.1 uncultured Gemmatimonadota bacterium | reverse complement strand
CCCGGCAGCAGGTCGCCGCGGCCGATCTGATCTGGATGCCGGGCGGGAGCCAGAACCGGCTGATGGAGGCGTTGGCCGGCACCGGCCTGCCGGAACTGATCCGGCAGCGCTACCAGGAGGGGACGGTAGTCGGAGGGACCAGTGCCGGAGCGGCCGTCCTCAGCCAGGTCATGATCACCGGTGAGGCCGACCTGGAAGCCATCCTGGCCGGCCGGACCGAGGTGAGCGCGGGGCTCGGTCTCTGGCCCGAGGTGATCGTCGACCAGCACTTCCTGCGCCGTCAGCGCATGAACCGGCTGGTCTCGGCCGTGCTCGACCGCCCCGACCTGCTCGGAGTGGGGATCGACGAGCGGACCGCCGTCGTCTTCCATGCCGGCGCCCTGGAGGTGGTCGGGGAGAGCCAGGTGGTGGTCCTCGACGCGCGGCGGGCGGCGGTCCATCCCACCGCCGCCGGCGCCCGGCAGGCCGCCTGGGACCTGCGGTTCTACGTCCTGCGCGACGGGATGAGCTTCGATCTGGCGGAGGGTGCGGCCCGCTGACGGACCGTCAGCGCTCCACGGTCACCCAGGCCCAGTCCCAGCCGTTCATCCCCTTGGTAGGGTCAGCCCGGAGGCCTCGACCGCCCCCCGGGCAGGGCGGCCACCTCCCGGAAGCCCTCGGCGACGTCCAGTACGTGGTGGACCACCGGTGCGTTCCGGGGGCCGACCTGGTAGCAGGGCCGGCCGGGAGCGCAGGGGGCGGCGAGGCATCATCGGGACTCCGCGGTTCGGGTGGGAGTGGTCTAGAACTCCCCGGTCACCGAGAAGACCCAGCTGCGCCCCTCGGTGGTGGTGACCCGCTTGGTGAATTCCAGGTGGAGCATCCCCAGCACGCGGCCCAGACCGATCCCGGCCTCCCAGACCGGCGGACCGGTGGTGCGGGTGCCGTCGGGGAGCGGCCCGGGGCGGGTCCGCAGGCCGGTCCAACCGCCGGCCAGGTGGCCCAGGAAGTCCACGTCCAGCAGACCGCGCGGCCGGATGCCGACCAGCTGCAGCGGGAGCGAGCCGAAGTTGTGTTCGGCCCACAGGGAGATGATCCGGTCGCCGGCGAACTCCTTCTCACCGGCGGTGACGAAGGCTCCGGGTCGGTGAAAGAGCTTCAGGCCGCTGTCCAGGTCGAATATGCGCTGCAGCGGCACCTCCCCGGTGGCCGTACCGGCGGTGACGATGAGGTCGAGGAAACCCGCGCCGAAGGTGCGCTGGTGACGGACCACCCGCAGCAGCCAGCGGGTGAAGACGAAATCGCTCTCCCACTCCGGTCCCCAGTACGGCCCCCGGCTCGCCTCCCCCTCCAGTTCCATCCGCCAGCTGTCCCGGCTCTCATCGGGCATCTCGAGCGTGCCCATCGACAGGAATCGCCGGTCGTCCCAGCTCAGCCGCAGGCCCGCGCTGTTCAGTCGACCGTCGTCGATCGCCGTGTTCGGCCGGTAGCGGCGGTCGCGGTCGATGATGCTGTACTCGGTCCGCTCGGAGAGGCTGGTGTGATGCTCCTGCCGGGCCATCGCTTCCAGGGATACAAAGTCGGAGATGTCCCAGCGCAGGGAAAGGGAGCCGCCGCGCCGGTGGTAGTAGTCCACCGGGTCGACGTGGTCGAGCAGGGTCAGCCAGGTGATGCGCCCCGGGGTCCAGGTCGAGGTCCCTTCCCGCCAGGCGGGTCCGTCAATCAGGGTGAAGCCGGCCACCAGCCGGGGACGCGTGGTGAGCACCTGTTCGAACCCCACCTCGTGCTTCCAGCGCTCGTCGGCGAAGCCGTGCCCGACGTGGAATCGGGCGTCGGCCCCCGGCCAGGGTTCCCGCAGCCGCGCCCCGACTCCCAGCCGGAGTCCCTCCACCCGGTTGAAACGGGCGAAGTCGGGGAAGGCCGAGAAGGAGAAGACCCCCTCCTCATGAGGCTGGGTGAACCGCATGAGGAGGCGCAGTACCGGCCCCGCTTCCCGCATGGCCTTTTCGATCTCGTCCCAGGCCTCCTGCTCCTGGGCGGTGAGCGGGACCACCTGGGCCTGTTCCCAGCGCCCGGGGTC
>CAYUVJ010000391.1:0-718 GCA_964447955.1 uncultured Gemmatimonadota bacterium | reverse complement strand
ACCAGTTGCCGGCCGAACAGGCCGCTCGGCACCTCGGGGTCGATCCGGTAGTCGTAGAGGACCGCCTGCTGGTCGATGGTCACCGGGAAGCCCATCCCCAGGTCCACGGTCAGGTCGGTCCGGGCCTCGATGGGGAGCCAGAGATCCTCCTGATAGCGGGCGAACCGCTGGCGGAAGCGCCAGCCCACGATGGGTCGGTTCTCCATCGCCTCGTTGCCGCGCAGGTCCACGTCCATGACCAGCCAGCTCCCCTCGGCAATCACGATCTCCCCGTCGAAGAGGGGGAGGATCTGGGTGCGGGGTTCCACTCGCAGGCGGAAGACCCGCGCTCCATCGAGGGCCAGGGTGTCCAGGATGGTGTAACGGTAGTGGTCCAGGGACGAGGGGGCGGTCGGACCGAGTACCTCGTAGCGGTCGACACTCACCACGTCCCGGTTGAAGTCGGGAAGCAGCCCGGCGGTGAAGACGTTGGTGGCCGGGGTGAAGTTGGCCGTCTGGCGGCGGGCCAGGATGGTCTCCGAGAAATCGTCGGGAGCCCGCCACCAGCCCCGGGTGAGGGTCTCGGTGATCCCGCCGATCTCCTCCTTCCACACCCCCTCCTGCCGCATCCGCACCCGCAGGATGGTCCGCGTCCAGGCGTCGTAGCGCAGGCTGTGCAGACGGTCGAGCGTCTCGTGCTTGCGGGCGATGGCCTGGGCGATGATGAACTCCGCCAGGT
>CAYUVJ010000390.1:0-2790 GCA_964447955.1 uncultured Gemmatimonadota bacterium | reverse complement strand
ATCGTGGAAGAGAGCCAAGCGTATCAGCGTGATCGACCGGCGCAGACCTCTCCCTTCCTGAGGGCGACGGCGATCTATATGTTCGCCTCCGGTCTGGCCGGGGCCGTCAATTTCCTGCTCCTTCCGGTCCTCACCCGTCTGCTCTCGACCGAGGACTACGGCCTCATCGGTCTGCTCACCGCCACTTTGGGGATCCTGGGGGTGGTGGTCGGGTTGAACCCCCATCTGCTCATCACGGTCCGTTTCCCCGTCCTCTCCCGGGAGCGGCTGCGCCCTCTGATCGGGGCCCTGGTGCCGGTCACCCTGGTCACCGGGGCGGCCGCCCTGCTGGTCCTGGAGGCGGTCCGTTCGCTGTGGGCGGATTTCCGATTCCCCCACTGGGTGCTCCTGCTGCTGGTGGGGGCCACGATCCTGGGGGTGGCTTTCAACGCGGGGCTGACGGTGCTCCAGATGCAGCGCCGGCCCGGCATGTACGCCAGGGTCCAGGTCGGGGCGGTGCTGCTCGGGGCCTTGGTCACCCTGGGTCTGGTGGTCGGGGCCGGTCTCGACTGGCGGGGCAAGTTCCTGGGGGACGTGACGGGACTGAGCCTGTTCGGTCTGGTCATGCTGGTCTATCTGGTCCGAAAAGGGTATCTCGGGCTGGACTTCCAGGGCCGGCACCTGCGTGAGGTCCTGGCCTTCTCCGCTCCTCTGGCCGTCCACGCGCTGGCCTTCTGGGCCATCAATGCCCAGGACCGGTATTTCGTCTCGGCCATGGTGGGACTGGAGGCCAACGGGCTCTACACCGTCGCCTACGCCTTCGGCAACATCCTGAACATCGCCCATACCAGTGTCCTGAAAGCCTTCAACCCCTACTTCTACGAGCATGCCCGGGATGAAGCGCACCGGCCGGCCATCGTGCGCCTGACCGTGTGGTATCTACTGCTATCCCTGGCGGGCTGGGGGGTCTTCTTGGGAGTCGTCTGGCTGCTCGTGCCGGTCTTTCTGGGGGCGGCCTTCCGCTCCAGTCTCGTCTTCATCCCCCTGGTGGCCCTGGGCTACACCTTCAACGCGGTCCGGAACTTCATGGCCGGATACCTCTACCTGGCCGAACGCACCCGACTCATCGGCAGCCTCACCCTGATGGCCGCGATCCTGAATGGGGTGCTCAACTACGTCCTGATCCTGAGGATGGGGGCCATCGGGGCGGCCATCTCCACAGCGGTCACTTTCGCGTTCCTGGCCGCGCTCACTACCTGGTTCGCGGTCCGCTCCTGGCCCATGCCCTGGCGGGCCGGTATTCGCTCCATCCTCCGACGGGGATATACTCGATCGGAACCGGGGAAGAAAGAGGGTCTGCGATGAGTCCGTTCGGACGGTCCATTGAATGGATCGACATCAGCGTGCCGGTGCGGCCGGAACGGACGCCGCAGTGGCCCGGCAGTGTCCCGATCGACTTCCAGGTGTGGAGCAGTCTGGCTGAGGGTGCGGCGACCGAGGAGACCGTGCTGCGCATGAGTGTCCACACCGGGACCCATGTCGACGCCCCGGCCCATTTCCTGGCCGGGGGGGACACCATCGAGCGACTCGACCCGGCCACTATGCTGGGGGCCTGCCGGGTGATCGACTGCCGAGGGGAGGCGACCGTCACCCGGGTTCTCCTGGAGGCCGCCGGGGTCCCGGAGGGCACCGAACGCCTGCTTCTGAAAACCGACAACGCCCGACGGTGGTCGCCGGAGTTCGACCCCGATTACACCGCTCTCGATCCGGAGGGGGCCGCCTGGGTCGTGGAGCGGGGGATCCGGCTGGTCGGGATCGACTACCTCTCCATCCAGTCCTTCCGGGAGAGTGATACCGTGCATATCCGGCTGTTGGAGGCCGGAGTGGTCATCCTGGAGGGGCTGGACCTCTCCGGAGTCGAGCCGGGAGACTACGAGCTCATCTGTCTGCCGCTGAGCCTGGTCGGGACCGAGGGTGCACCGGCCCGGGCCATGCTGCGGCCGCTCTGAGTCGAAGCCCTGAACCAGAGGAAAGAGATGTCCGCATTGTTCCGTGTCCTGATCACCGCCCCCTACTTCATCCCGGTCCTGGAAGAGTTCCGGGAACAGATGGAGTCGGAGGGGATCGAGCTGGTCATCCTCCCGGTCCCGGAACGGGCCGCAGAGAAGGACCTGCTGGAGGTCATCGAGGACATCGACGGGGTGATCTGCGGGGACGACCGGTTCACCGAACGGGTGCTGGCCCGCGCCGCCCGCCTCAAGGTCATCTCCAAGTGGGGGACCGGGATCGACTCCATCGACCAGGAGGCCTGCGCCCGCCGCGGGGTGGAGGTCCGGAACTCTCCCGACGCCTTCAGCGTCCCGGTCGCCGACACGGTGCTCGGGTACGCGCTGGCCTTCACCCGGCGCCTGCCCTGGATGGACCGGGAGATGAAGGCGGGGGAGTGGCGCAAGGGGGAGGGGACCACCCTGGCGGAATGCGCCTTCGGGATCGTGGGGGTGGGGAGGATCGGCCGTCAGGTGGCACGGCGGGCGGCTGCCTTCGGGAGTCGTCTGCTGGGTAACGACATCGTGGAGATCCCGGCCGAGGTCCTGACGGCCACCGGCATGGAGAGCGTCGGGTTGGAGGAACTGCTTTCGGCCAGTGACATCGTCAGTCTCAATTGTGACCTGAACCCGACCAGCCGGGGTTTGATAGATGCCGACCGGATCGCCCTGATGAAGCCCACCGCGATCCTCATCAACACCGCCCGGGGTCCGGTGGTGGACGAGGAGGCGCTGGTCGCCGCGCTCCGGTCCGGCCGGATCGCCG
>CAYUVJ010000389.1:0-2792 GCA_964447955.1 uncultured Gemmatimonadota bacterium | reverse complement strand
GCTGCGGGTTTCACCCCGTCCGCGGAAGCCGATGGCCTTGGCCATCATCTGCTCCTCGCACATCCGCACGCAGAGCCCGCAGAGGATGCAGTCCTCGGCCTCAGGGCGGAAGCGCATCTTGGTGACCCCGTGGGCGGCGGCCAGGTCCTGGAGCGTCTTGGAGCTGGGGCTCGAGGCCACCATGAGCTCCAGCACCACCTTGCGGGCGTTGAGGATCCGCTTGGAGTGGGTGCGGACCTCCAGACCTTCCTCACAGCGGTAGGTGCAGGAGGAGACCACCTTGGAGCGGTGGGGGGGGCCGATCTCCACGATGCAGAGCCGGCAGGCGCCATAGCTCGAGAGCCCCTCCATGCTGCACAGAGTCGGGATCTCGACCCCGTAGAGCTTGGCCGCTTCGAGGATCGAGGTTCCCTCGTCCACCTGGACCTGCAGCCCGTTGATGGTCAGGGAGATCCGTTTCATGCTTCTTCACCCCCTCCGGAGACGATGACCACGGCGTCCTTGGCGCAGACGTCCAGGCAGGTGCCGCACTTGATGCACAGTTCGTCGTCGATGACGTGCAGATGGTTCTTCTCGCCGGTGATGGCCTCGGACGGACAGACCTTGGCGCAGGCCGCACAACCGTCGCAGAGGGCCTCGGTGATCTCGTAGCGGATCAGGGCGCTGCACACACCGGCCGGACAGCGGTGTTCCTTGATGTGGGCCTCGTACTCCTCCCGGAAATAGCGCAGGGTCGAGAGGACGGGATTGGCGGCGTTCTGACCGAGACCGCACATGCTGGCCAGGTTCACCGTCTGGCCGAGTTCCTCGAGCAGGTCGAGGTGCTCCATCATGCCCCGACCTTCGCAGATGTCGTCCAGGATCTCCCGCATCCGCTGGGTCCCCTTGCGGCAGGAGTAGCACTTCCCGCACGACTCCTCTTCCAGGAACTTGGTGAAGTAGCGGGCGATGTCGACTATGCAGGTCGTCTCATCCATGACGATGAGCCCGCCGCTGCCCATGATGGTTCCGGCGTGCTGCAGGGCCTGGAAGTCGATGGGCAGGTCGATCAGGCCGGCCGGCAGGCAGCCGCCGGCGGGTCCGCCTGTCTGGACCGCTTTGAAGGCCTTACCCTTGGGAATGCCCCCGCCGATCTGCTCCACGATCGAGCGAACGCTCGTCCCCATGGGCACCTCCACCAGCCCGGTGTTGTTCACTTTACCGACCAGCGAGAAGATCTTGGTGCCCTTGCTGTTCTCGGAACCGATCGAGGCGTACCACTCCGGACCGTTGTTGATGATGTGCGGGACGTTGGCCCACGACTCCACGTTGTTGATGACGGTCGGCTTGCCGCGGTAGCCCGCTTCACTGGGGAAGGGGGGGCGCTGCTTGGGCTCGCCGACCCGACCCTCCAGCGAGGCGATCAGGGCGGTCTCCTCACCGCAGACGAAGGCCCCTGCCCCCTGCACGACCTTGAGGTCGAAGGAGAAGTCGGTCCCGAGGATGTTCTCGCCCAATAGACCCACCGCCCGAGCGTCCTCGATGGCCTTGCGGATGCGCACCACCGCGATCGGATACTCGTGCCGGACGTAGACGAAACCCCGGCGGGCGCCGATGGCCATGGCCCCGAGGACCATCCCCTCGATCACCCGGTGAGGGTTCCCTTCCAGCAATCCACGGTCCATGTAGGCCCCGGGGTCGCCCTCGTCGGCGTTGCAGACGATGTACTTCTCGTCCCCCCTGGCCTTACGAGCCAGACGCCACTTGTCACCGGTCAGGAAGCCGGCCCCGCCGCGGCCTCGCAGTCCGGCCCGGGTCACGAAATCGATCACCCCGTCAGGGGTCATCCATTCCAGCGCGTACGCCAGGGCCTTGTAGCCGCCGATGGAGAGGAAATCGTCCAGACTCTCCGGGTCGAGCAGCCGGTTCTCGTAGAGCAGAAAACGGTGTTGGTGTTTGTAGAACGGGATGTCCTTCTCCAGCGGGATGACGGCCCCGGTCGCGGGGTCGTGATAGGCCAGCTCCTCGATGAGCTCCCCTTTCACCACGCTCTCTTCGAGGATGCGGCGGGTGTCGGAAGGCTTCACGCCACCGTAGGCCCAGCCCACCGGGTCGATCGTCACGATCGGGCCCATGGCACAGAAGCCGTGGCAGCCGGTGCACTTGAAGGTCACCTGCTCCTGCAGACCCAGTTCCTCGATCTTCTCCCGGAACGCCCGGGCCACCGCGGCGGCCCCGGTGGCCAGACAGCCCGGACCGGCGCAGAGGGTGAGTACCGTCCGCTCGGAGGAGGCCCGCGCCTGGACCTGGGTCTCCAGATACTGCTCGAATCCCTTGAGGTCCTGGAAGGCCGTGGTCGTGCTCATGAAACCACCTCCCGGCGGGCCTTCTCCAGACGGCGCAGCAGCACGGGCACCTTCATGGTCGTCATATCCCCATGGTACTCGTCGTCGATGATGACAACGGGGCCGATGGCACAGGCGCCCACACAGTTGACCCGGTCGAGACCGTACTCCCGGTCGGGGGTCACGCCACCTGCGCAGACACCCAGTCGGCGCTCGAACTCCTTGAGCACCTGGGCGGCCCCGCGGACATGACAGGCGGTGCCCATGCAGACGGTGATCTGGTGACGGCCCGGCGGGCTGAGACGGAAGATCTTGTAGAAGGTGGCGATCCCGTAGATCTCGGTCAGCGGGATCTCCATGCTTCGGGAGAGGTGCTTGAGGGCATGGACCGGCAG
The DNA here is from genome assembly GCA_964447955.1 of uncultured Gemmatimonadota bacterium. Lineage (GTDB taxonomy): Bacteria > Blakebacterota > Blakebacteria > Blakebacterales > CAYUVJ01 > CAYUVJ01. The sequence goes on along the minus strand of CAYUVJ010000389.1, from coordinate 73 downwards.
GTAGCGGATCCGCTCCTGGATGTCCAGCCGGATGGCGATGAGTTCCGAGCGCGCGGCCTGTTGCTCATCGATG
>CAYUVJ010000388.1:0-2798 GCA_964447955.1 uncultured Gemmatimonadota bacterium | reverse complement strand
CCTGACGACTGTCGCAGGACCAGGCCCCCTTCCACCCCCAGGCGGGAGCCTGGGCGGCCGTCCAGGGTCAGTCGGGTCTCGTTGAGCATGACCCCGTTGACCGCACTGAGCACGAAGAGCCCGTCGCTGGCGATGTCGGTGAGCGGCGCCCGGCGCCAGAGCGGCAGGCGGTCGAACTGGCGACGGGCGACCTCGAAACCGGCCACCAGTCCCGGAACCATCTCGTAGTGCAGTCCTACCCCCAGGTGGAAGTCCTCCTCCCGGGGGACCATCTGGAATTCGTTGGCCACGAAAGGATTGACCTCGTGAGCCCGGCCCAGGTCGAGGTAGTCGACCCCCGGACGGTAGCGGACGAAGAAGTCGAGACGCTCCGAGTAGCGGGTCTGGAACTCTGCCCGGGGCTGGATCCGGTCCCGGGCGGCCAGGTCGTCGTCGAGCCGGTACCAGAGTCCGCCCAGGGAGAGGGACGAGGTCTCGCTGAGCCGTAGGCCGAATTCCAGTTCGGCCCGGGCCAGGACCACATCCTGGGGCGGGGCCGGACCGCTCAGGTGGTCCCCCTCCAGTCCGACCTCCAGTCCGAGGCGGAAGCGGTCGGCCGTGAACGCCCCGGATGCGGACAGGTAGTAGCCGTTGGAAGTGGGTCGATGGGTGGTGCCGGGGGTCCGGACCTCATCGGAGAACCCGGCATGACGGCCTGCGGCCGCCAGTGCCAGGCCGAACCGGGAGGCCGGGCGGGCGTCCAGCTGCACACCGTAGCCGGTTTCGAACCAGCCCCGCTCCGCCCCGGTCGGGGCCGCGGGGAGGCCGTCGTCGAGGATGGGTGCCCCCCATTCGGCCTGGCGCCCCCCCGACCAGCGGGCGTGCAGCCGCAGTTCGCTTTCCTCTCCCAGACGGTGCAGGGCGGTACCGTCGAAGCGACCCAGCAGGTAGCGGCTGGAGGGAAGATGCCCGTCTGAACGTTCCAGTCCGGCGCCGCCGGAAAGCTGCCACCCCCTCCAGGGTGTCCAGCCGTCGAGTCCGGCCAGGACCTCGCCCCAGGTCCCGACCTGGGAATAGGCCCGGAGCCGTCGGATGAGCACGGCCGGTTCGGCCGCCGCCACCAGCCGAGCCCCCCCCCACCCCGCACGACTGCCCGATTTCTCACCGGTCGGTGCCAGGATCTCGCGGTCGAGCGCGGTCCTTTTGTCGGCCGTGAAGAGCTTGCTGCCGTCCCGGATGGTCGCACGGGCGCTGCCGAAGACCACGATGTCGGGCAGAGCCAGGGTCGGGAGAGCGGTCCGTTTGACCGCCGCGGTGTCCTGTCGGGCCGCTCCGGTCTCCTGCTCGGGGAGCAGGATCGAGACCGGCGGCGGCGGCGGACGGTCCGGCGGGGTCTGCGCCCCGGCGGCCGCCGGGGCCAGCAGGAGGAGCAGCAGGGTGGCCCGACCCATCGTGGTCCGCAGGCGGCCGCTCACGGACGGATCCTCTCCAGCTCGGTCCGGGCCTGGCCGGCCGAGGCGACTTCCGGGTATTCGCGCAGCAGGGTCTCCAGGAGTCCGACCGCCTTGTCGGTGTTCCCACCCCGCACATCGGCCTGGGCCGCCCGCAGCAGGGCCCGCCCGATCCAGTCGGTGAAGGCCGGATAGACATAGCGCACCTTCAGGAACTGCACCTCGGCTTCGTTCCAGCGCCCCTGTGCGAACTGTATCTCCCCGGCCAGGTACTGAGCTTCGGCCGCCAGTTCGTCGGTCCGTTCGGCCAGGACCGCATTAACCTCGCTCTGAGCGATGTTGTAGTTGCCCCGCTCCAGGGCCAGTTCCGCCATCCGCAGCCGCCCCTGGGCGGCCAGCGGACTGCCCGGATAGTCGTCGATGAGTCGACGCAGTTCCACCTCGGTCCGGGTCGGGTCTCCCAGAGCCCGATGGGCGGTGGCCGAGAGATAGAGGGCTTCGGCCCGTTCCGGACCCTGGGCGTCGGTCAGCGGCTCCAGGACCCGGATCGCCTCGGCCTGCGCCCCACGGGCGATCTCGAGACCGGCCAGTCGGAGTCGGGCCTGGGGGGTGAACCCCCCCTGCGGGTCCTCGCTGAGGATCCGCTGATAAGCCGTCTCGGCCTCGGTCGTCTCACCATTCTCACTGCGGCTGCGACCCAGCCAGAAGAGCGCCTCGGAGGCCACTCCCCGTTCCCCCGCTCCACCCAGGACCTCGAAGACCCGGGCCACTTCGGCGTAGCGCTCCCGGTTGAAGAGGAATCGGCCCTGCTGCAGCCGCACCCGGTCCCGCACGCGTTCCGGGGTCTGCGGGGTCAGCAAGGCCGCGGCCGTGGCTTCGGCCTCGTCCCACCGTTCCAGCTGAGCCAGGGTCCACTGCATGCCCCCCACCGCCTCCGCCAGCCAGTCGTCGCCGGGGTGGGCGGCGGCCAGGTCGCGATAGGCGCTCAGGGCATCTTCGTATCGGCCGGCGTTGTACCAGGCGTCCCCGATGGCGTAGCCGGCGTTCGGTTCCAGCTCACTGGGCGGGCGTATGGCCAGCACTTTGCGGTACTCCGATACCGCCCGCTCGAACTCACCCATCCGGAAAAGGGCCCAGCCCCGCCAGTAGAGGGCGTCGTCGTAGCGGTCGCTCGCCGGGAAGCGGTTCACGATCTCGCCCAGGATGGGGAGTGCGGCATCGAAGGCCTCAGCCCGGATGAAGGCATCCCCGGCGCTGAGGGCGACCCGGTCGGCGTCCGTGGCCTGGGGGTCGAGCTGGAAGACCTCGCGATAGGTCACCGCGGCGTCCCGATAGCGATGCAGGTTGTAGTAGGCATCGCCGATCCGC
>CAYUVJ010000387.1:0-2799 GCA_964447955.1 uncultured Gemmatimonadota bacterium | reverse complement strand
CGACCGTGAAGTGGTTCTTGGGCTTCTCCTTGGCCAGCTCGTCGAAAACCCCCTTGACCATGGCCGGGGTGAACTCCTTGGAGGAGAGCCCGTAGCGGCCCCCCACGATGGTGGGCATGGACTCGAAGGGGGCGGTGCCTTCGGCCAGCCCCTCGGCGATCGCATTGACCACGTCCTGGAAGAGAGGCTCGCCGATGCTTCCCGGCTCCTTGGTCCGGTCGAGCACGGCGATCTTCCGGACCGAAGCCGGCAGGGTCTCCAGGAAGTGCTTCACCGACCAGGGGCGGTAGAGCCGCACCTTGAGCAACCCGACCTTCTCCCCCATCTGTTCGGTCAGGTACTCGACCGCCTCGTGGGCAGTCTCCGCCCCGCTGCCCATCATGATGATGATCCGGTCGGCGTCGGGGGCCCCGACGTAGTCGAAGAGGTGGTAGGCCCGGCCGGTGATCTTGGCGAAGCGGTCCATCACCTTCTGCACGATGTCGGGACAGCGTATGTAGTGGGGATTGACGGTCTCGCGGTTCTGGAAAAAGACATCGGGGTTCTGAGCGGTGCCGCGGATGAAGGGGTTGTCCGGGTTCATGCGCAGGGCCCGATGGGTGCCGATGTGCTGCTCGTCGATGAGCGCCCGCAGGTCGTCGTCCTCGAGCTGCTCGATCTTGTTGACCTCGCTCGAGGTGCGGAACCCGTCGAAGAAGTGCAGGAAGGGGATCCGGGCCTCGAAGGCGGCGGCCGAGGCGATGGCGGCCTGATCGTGCACTTCCTGGATGCTGTTGGAGGAGAGTAGGGCGAAACCGGTGCCGCGCACGGCCATCACGTCGGAATGGTCGCCGAAGATCGACAGGGCATGGGTGGCCACCGAGCGGGCCGAGACATGGAAGACCGTGGGCGTGAGCTCGCCGGCGATCTTGAACATGTTCGGGAGCATCAGCAGCAGCCCCTGGGAGGCGGTGAAGGTGGTGGTCAGGGCTCCGCCCTGGATGGCGCCGTGCACGGCGCCCGAGGCACCCCCCTCGCTCTGCATCTCCATGACGTGGGGGATGCTCCCCCACAGGTTCATCTTGCCGTCGGCGGCCCAGGCGTCGCTGTACTCGCCCATGCCTGAAGAGGGGGTGATCGGATAGATGGCGATCACCTCACTCACCCGGTATGCCACGCTGGCGGCGGCTTCGTTGCCTTCGATAGTGACCTTGGTCCGTGCGGGTGACATGGCAGGATCCCCTTCGTGGTGCGATGCGATGCGGAGTATTTCAGAGCAGCTACTCTGATAATCGTCAACAGGGAACCGATGCACAAGCATGCATGCGCTTCCCCGCTGAATACTCTACCGACCCCCCGGGAGAGCGCTTCAGCGGGGTGTGAAGGGATTCACTTGTGGCATGCACAGGAGCCTGCGACGAGGCCTGCGGCGGGCCCTGCTGTCGTCTACGGGATCAGGGGCTCCGTCCGCCGTCCGAGACGCGGCCGGGGCACCAGGGCGAGTCCGATCAGCACGAGTCCGGTCAACGTCGCCGCCAACCCCCAGGGCAGGGAGGGGGGCCGGTAGTGCAGGACCACCTCCGAGGCGCCGGTGGGGACCGGGACCGCCCGGAAGGCCAGGTCGGCCGTCCAGACCGGCTGGTCGTGCCCGTTCACCTCGGCCCGCCACCCCGGATAGGGTGTGCCGGCCACCAGGAGCAGGCCGGGCCGCAGACTTGTGACCCGGAAGACGAGCCGGTCACCGGTGGCGGCGAGGGTCTCGACCCGGTTCGAGGGGTTGCCCTCGGTCCATTCCCGGGGGGGCCGGCCGGAGAGGTCCGACGGTTCGGTACTGCGGCCGTCCACTCCCGGATGGAGGACGACCCGCCGCCCGGGGTCGTCCGCCCGCTCGCGCATCCGGGCGAAGGCGGCCGCCGCATCGGGCGCGGTCTCCCAGTCGTGCACCACCCGCACCGGGGCGGGGGCGTTGGTATCGAAGATGAAGACCGAGGTGGGAGCCGGCAGCACGCCGATCGGCCGGGGATGATCGACCGAGGTGAAGACCCCTTCCTCCCTCATGAGGCGAATCACGAGGTGGAGGTCGGTGACGACCAGCCAGCGGATCCCGAGCGCTCGAGCCATGGGGAGCCGTTCGGTCTCCGGCAGGGTGCGCCAGCTGTTCTCGGCCAGGGCTTGCTCGGTCACCCGCAGGGCGGCCAGCCCGTCGAAGGTGGTGACCCCCTGGAGCACGGCCAGGTTGGGGACCAGCCAGGCCCGATAGAGCAGGCGCTGGTCCTGGGGGCGGTTGAACATGCGGGCCGGGGCCTGCTCCTGGTGGAAGGGGGTCCAGCGGGCGGTCCGGGTGTTGGGGATCTTGTCGGCCGTCGGACTCTCCGCACCCATCGTCACCGCTCCAGAGATCTCGGGGGTCTCTCCCGACCGCTCCTGGATCGTCAGAGCCAGGGGCATCGGTTCGCGGAGCCGGCCGAGCGGGGCGGTCTCGAAGAAGGCCCAGCCTGTGAGCAGCAGCTCCAGGGCCACCAGACCGGACACGGCCTGGGGGGCCCAGCGGGCCGGGATGACCTCGGCCAGGCGGGTCCGGTCGAGGCTGTCGTCCTGATCCGGCTGTCCGGACTTCTTCCCTCGGTCGGCTCGAGGCCAGAGCAGTTCCCGTACCGCCAGGGCCACTCCGGCGGTCAGGACCAGCCCGGCGACCTGACGGAGCACGTAGCCGTCGAGGGGGCCCCGGATCGTGGCGGAGGGACCCATCCCCTGCCACCCCAGCAGCCAGCGGGCCGGCCCGTCCCCGGGGACGAGCAGGACGAGGGAGGCCAGCACCGC
>CAYUVJ010000386.1:0-2805 GCA_964447955.1 uncultured Gemmatimonadota bacterium | reverse complement strand
CCGGGGGAACGGTTCGACGGACACGACTACCTGGATCAGGCGGCCGCGGCCGGAGCACTCGCGGCGATGGTCGAAGAGCGCCGGGACGTCGACCTGCCGCAGATCGTGCTCAAGAACACCCGCTGTGCCCTCGGACCACTCGCCGCCGCCTGTCACGGTTTCCCCGGGGAACGGCTCTTCACCGTCGGGGTGACCGGGACCAACGGTAAGACGACCACCACCCAGCTGATAGGGCACCTGCTCTCTACGGTCGGCGGCACCTCGGTCGGCCTGGTCGGGACGGTCGACTACATCGTCGCCGGGAATGCCGAGCCGGCCCCTCACACCACGCCGGAATCGTCCGACCTGCAGGCCCTGCTGGCCCGGATGCTGGCCGGCGGCGACAGCGCGGCGGTCCTCGAGGTCTCGAGCCACGGTCTGGCCCTGGGGCGTCTCGAAGGACTCGATTTCGATGTGACCTGCTTCACCAACCTGGGCCGGGACCATCTCGATTTCCATGAGGGTATGGAGGCCTACCTGGCCGCCAAGCGGTCCCTTTTCGAACGCCACCGCAAGATCGGGGGGACGGCCATTCTCAACATCGACGACCCCGAAGGAGCGAGGATGGCCGCCGAACTCCCCGCCCCCGTGATCGGGATCGGTCTGGCCCCGTCGGCCGATGTGCGGGCGAGCGAGGTCCGTGTCGACCGGGAAGGGGTGGGATTCCTTCTGCATCTCGACGCGGATGAGGCCGAGGTCGCCAGTCCTCTGCTGGGGCTCTTCAACGTGCACAACCTGCTCATGGCCGCCGCGGTCGGGCAGGTGGCCGGCTTCACCGCCGGTCAGATCGCCCGCTCCCTGGCCACCGCACCGGCCGTGCCGGGACGGATGGAACGTCTACCTGCCCCCGAGGGGGTCACCATCCTGCTCGACTACGCCCATAAGCCCGAAGCCCTGCGGGGGGCCCTGCAGGCCTGTCGCGAACGGGCACCGGAGGGTCGGGTCCTGGTGGTGTTCGGCTGCGGCGGTGACCGTGACCGGGGGAAGCGGCCGCTGATGGGCCGGATCGCGGCCCTGGGCGCCGACGAGGTCTTCGTGACCAGCGACAACCCCCGCAGCGAGGACCCGGAAGCCATCATCGCCGAGATCCTGGCCGGGATCCCCGACGAAGCCCGTAAGACGGCCGTCGTCTCGGAGGTCGACCGACCGACCGCTATCGCCCTGGCGGTGGGTCGGGCCCGTTCCGGCGATGTGGTGCTGGTGGCCGGCAAGGGACACGAGCAGTACCAGATCGTGGGCACCGAACGCCGTCCCTTCGACGAGCGGGCGATCGTGGCCGCAGCGGTCACGACCGCCGGGAAGGGTCGATGAGTGGTTCGATAGTCAAAGGGCTCCCGCCGGAAGCAGCCTTCACCGGGGTGAGCATCGACAGCCGGAAGGTCCGACCGGGGGACCTCTTCGTGGCCATCCGGGGGGAACGCTACGACGGGCACGATTTCGTCGATGCCGCCCTGCGGGCCGGTGCCCTGGCGGCGGTGGTGGAGGAACGGTGGCTGAGCGGTCGGTCCCGGCGGACCCTCCGGGGCAGTCCTCTGCTGTCCGTCGAGGACAGTGTGGCGGCGCTCCAGGCTCTGGCCCGCTATCACCGGCGGCGATTGGGCATCCCGGTGGTGGGCGTGACCGGTTCGAACGGCAAGACGACCACCAAGGAAATGGTGGCGGCGGTCCTGGGGGCGGCCTATCGCGTCCTGCGCAGCGAAGGCTCTTTCAACAACCACATCGGTGTCCCCCTCACGCTGCTGCGGCTGCGCCGCACCCATGAGTTGGCGGTCGTGGAGATGGGGATGAACCATCCAGGCGAGATCGCCCGGCTCTGCTCGGTCACCCTGCCCACCGGCGGGGTGATCACCAACGTGGGGGCGGCGCACCTGGAGTTCCTGGGGGATCTGGACGAAGTGGCCCGGGCCAAGGGGGAACTGGCCGAGGCGATCGGGAAGGACGGCTTCCTGGTGCTGAACGCCGATGACGACCGGACACCGGGTATCCGTGCCCTGACCGAGGCCCGGGTGGTCACGTTCGGTTTCGGACCCGAGGCCGACGTGCGCGGTGAGATCGTCGAGCTGGTGGACGGCGCCTACCCGGTGCTGCGCATCGGTGGCGGTGACCAGGTGCGCCTGTCCATAGCCGGAGTCCATAACGCGGCCAACGCCCTGGCCGCGGCGGCGGTGGGGGAAGCGATGGGCTGCACCCCCGAGCAGGTACTCGAAGGTCTGACCTCGTTCCAGCCTCCCCACTGGCGGTCGGAGACCTTCACCGCCGACGGGGTGACCGTGATCAACGATGCCTACAACGCCAACCCGGTCTCGACCGCCCGGGCGCTGGAGCTGCTGCGGGACTGGGACAACGGGACCCCGCACCGGAAGGTGGCGGTCCTGGGTGACATGCTGGAGCTGGGGGCGGTCGCTCCGCAGGCCCATCGCGAGCTGGGGGAGAAGGCCGCCGGTTGCCGGGTCGACCTGCTGGTGGCGGTGGGCTCCTATGCCGCAGAGACCGCCGAAGGAGCGGTCAGGGCCGGACTCGACGCCGCCCGCGTGATGACCGCGTCCGATGCCGAGACGGCCTGGAAAGGACTCTCGGAGCATCTGGTCGAGGGAGACCTGGTCCTGCTCAAGGGGAGTCGCCGGATAGGGCTGGAGCGACTGGCCGAGCGCATCCGGGAGGCACGGAGCGACCCCGGGGAGGAGGTATAGTGCCCCGTCACGCGACAACCGTCGCATTCGAGCGGCGCAGCATCCCGGCCGGCTGTGTTGCGCCTCCTCGGTATAG
>CAYUVJ010000385.1:0-2809 GCA_964447955.1 uncultured Gemmatimonadota bacterium | reverse complement strand
CCGGCGCCGGACCCGGTCCCAGGCCTGGAGGAGCAGGTCGATCCCCTTCCGACGGTAGAGACGGGCGACGGTCAGGACCACCGGGTGGGACGGTTCCTCGAAGACGGCGCGGGCGGGCAGGGCCGCCCACCCGGCGGCGTCGACCGCCAGCGGCACAACGACCGGGTCGAGGTCCCCTCCGTAGCACCGCCGCACCGCCTCGGCGGCATATCGACTGGGGACCGCCACCCGGTCGGCCCCTCGCAGGTTCTGACCCTCCAGCCGGGCCTGAAGCCGTAGCAGCCGCAGCGGCCACCCCTGCTCGAAGCGCAGGATGTCGGCCAGGGTCCCTCCGCAGAAGACCGTCAGCGGCGGGCGCTCGCCCCGGGAGAGGTAGCAGCCATCCCAGTCGAAACCGACCAGGGTCTCGAGGTGTCCTTTGCGCCAGGCCCGGCGCAGGGGACGGGGGAGCCGGCCGTTGTACCGGATCCGGCGTACCAGGGTGCCGGTGGCGGTTCGGCTCGGGCCGACCGGGTCGACCACCCGGACCGCGTGACCGACCGCCTCGAGTCCCCGGGCGAATCCCAGGATGCTGGTCACCACCCCGCTGCCCACCAGGGAGGTCAGGGGCCAGGAAGTCAGCAGTCCGACCTTCATGTTCAGAAGAGGTCGAGGTCGTTGAAGGAGGCGGGGGGATCGCTCAGCAGGCCGGCCACCGCTCCCGCCACCTGCCCGGGATCGAGGAAGGTGGTGCGGTCGAAGGCGGCCCGCTCGGCGGCCGGGAGGCGATCCCACAACGGGGTTGCGGTGGCCGGAGGATGGACCATCGAGACGACCAGGCCGTGCGGAGCGGCCTCGGCGTGCACGACCTCCATGAGTCCGCGCAGGCCGTACTTGGAGGCGCTGTAGGCGGCATTGCCGGGCAGGGGGTGTTTGGCCGCGACCGAGCCGATGGCCAGCAGGTGCCCCCGACCGGCGGCGTAGAGATGGGGGAGCACGGCCCTCAGGGTCAGGAAGACGCCGGTCAGGTTGACCTCCAGCTGGTCCCGGAAGAGCTCGGCCGGGGCGCGCTCGGCCGGGGCGAGCGCGAAGATCCCATGGGCGAAGACCACTGCGGCCGGAGTTCCCCAGGAAGCCACCAGGGTCTCTACGGTCCGGTCGACCTCCGCCTCATCGGTCAGGTCACATCCCAGCAGCAGCTGGTCCCCTGCGGGGGTTCCGCAGGCCCGGGCGGTGATTTCCAGCCGTTCCTGATCCCGTCCGGTCAGTGCCAGCCGCCAGCCGCGACCGGCCATTTCCACCGCGATGGCCTGCCCGATACCGCCGGAGGCCCCGGTGACCAGGACGGCCGGCTTCTCAGCGTCCCGGGCCATCGAGCGGCACGAAGCGGAAGAACTTGTCCCGTACGGCGGGGTCGGTGTCGAACCGTCCCCGCAGGGCCGTGGTCACCGTGGTGCATTCCTGCTCCTCCACCCCCCGCATCATCATGCAGAGGTGGTAGCCTTCCATGACCACCGCCACCCCCTCGGGCGCGAGTACGTCCTCCAGGGCGTCCGCGACCTGCCGGGTGATCCGCTCCTGCATCTGGAGCCGTCGACTGAAGAGGTGGACCAGGCGGGGCATCTTGGAGAGCCCGATGACCTTTCCGGCCGGCAGGTAGGCGATGTGGGCCTTGCCGAAGAAGGGGAGCAGATGGTGCTCGCACATGCTGTAGAACGAGATGTCCTTGACCAGCACCATATCCTGGCTGTGCTCGGCGTAGACCGCGCCGTTGACCACCTCCGCGACGCTCTTGCGGTAGCCCTGGGTGATGTACTGCAGGGCCTGCGCCACCCGATAGGGGGTCTTCTCGAGGCCCTCCCGGAGCGGGTCCTCCCCCAACCTCACCAGCATCTCCTCGACCACTCGCTCCAGCCCTCCGGTCTCGCTGGTGACGATGGGGGTCTCCTCGTCGTACTCGACTTCCAGCCCGCTGTGGGCCGGTCGGTGGATATGCATCAGGCTCCCCTTCGGTTTCACTGTGCACTCCGGCACAGACACGCTATCCATGATAGGGGACCCGGCACTCGCCGGGGAACCCCGCTGCTCCCACGATCGTCCCAGAAGGGCTGGCCCTTGCAAACACAGGTTTCGTAACGGCACGTCGGGAGGACGGATGGTCTATCTCACCAAGGTCTTCGAGTTCAGCGCCGCCCATCGCTACCACAACTCCGATTTCTCCGCTGAGAAGAACCAGGAACTGTTCGGGGCCTGCAACAACCCGGCCGGCCACGGTCACAACTACGGACTCGAGGTGACGGTTGCCGGGGACCCCGATCCGGCCACCGGGTTCTTCATGAACGCGAGCGACCTGAAACGGATCGTCCAGGAACGGATCGTGGACGTGCTCGATCACCGCTTCCTGAACCACGATGTGCCCTATTTCGCCGATGTGATCCCGTCGAGCGAGGAGATCGTCCGGTGGATGTGGGACCAGGTGGTCGATGCCTTCTCCGCGTACGGCGCCCGGCTCCACCGGATCCGGCTTGTCGAGACGAGCACCATCTACGTGGAGTACTACGGTCCGCAGGGCGCCTGAACGCCCCTTTGACGTCACTCCAGGTCGAGCAGTTCCAGCCCGGTGACCGGGTCGGGACCCCGCTGGAGGGTCCCCTCCTGTCGGAGCAGCACCAGTTCCATGGTGGCTCCGACCTCCCCCTCGAAGAGATGTCCGCCGATAGCCCGGAACTCCCGGTCGCCGAGTACACAGTGGGTGTGTGCGAAGAGGGAACCGTCGCTCTTACGGCCGATGTTCCCGCTGACCGAGAGGACCTCGAACGGGCCTTCGAAG
>CAYUVJ010000384.1:0-2814 GCA_964447955.1 uncultured Gemmatimonadota bacterium | reverse complement strand
TGAGCTATAGGCCCTAATATCCACGGCCGGCCGTGCGACCGGCGTTCGTCCGCACTCCATGATGCGCGCCTGCACCGGACCACGCAAGCGGTGTGAACCGTGTCGGTCCCCGCTCGTTTAGTCAGGGAGGGACCGACCCACCCCGGGACCCTTCGGACATCCACCTGCGACGCCCCGGCCAGGAGCCGACATCATGCCCCAGAGGTTCATCCGCCTCATCCCCGTCCGCCCGCTCCGTCTCCTGCTCAGCGTCCTGTTCGTTTTCCTTCCCATCGTCCCTTCCCACCCGACGGTGAGCGCCCAGCAGCCGGTCCGGGAGACCCTGTCCTCCGGCGTCGTCCGGGAGACCTGGCCAACCCTCCCCCACCATCCCCTGGCCGTCGACACCCTGGCGGTGTGGGACCTGTGGGGCGAGGACGTCGGGTACATCTTCAGCTATATCCGGGCGGCGGTGGGCGCTCTGGACGGCTTCTATCTGATCGACGGCCGGAACTCTCAGGTGGTGGACCTCGACCGTCAGGGCCGGGTCCGGGAGGTCATCGGACGCGAGGGTGCGGGCCCGGGCGAGTTCGGATACCCCCGCAACATCGACCTGTGGGACGGGACGCTCTATGTGGCCGACTTCGGCAACCAGCGCCTCTCGCTGTTCGACTCCCAGGGACGGTTCCTGCGCAGTCACCGCTGGCGGGGCCGGGGCCGACCGGCCGGGGACGTACGGATCATCACCGGGGAGGAGATCCTCTATGTCCTCACTGACCAGGACGGCCGATGGGCCCTGCTCCGGCAAGGTCTGGACGAACGCCGGGCGGAGGAGCTGGCCAGTTTCCAGAGCCTGGCGGTGGTCCACACCATCATCACCGGCCCCGATGGCCGGGAGTACGACTTCGACGAGCCGCCCACCTTCGCCCCGGAACTGCACTGGGCGACCGACGGCCGGCGGCTTCTGCTCACCGTCACCTCGGGCGAATACCGTATCGAGGAACGCGACCTCACCGGACGGATCCTGGGGGAGATTGTCGTGCAGACCCCGGTGCTGCGGGTGACCGAGCGGGATCGGGAGTGGTTCCTGGGCACCCTCACCCTGGGCTTCTCGGGGGTCCCCGGCCAGTCGTTCGATCCCACCCCGCAGCTGCGCCGCCGCTGGCCCTTCGCCGAGACCCGTCCTGCGGTAACCGGCCTGGCCCTCGATCCAATCGGCCGCCTCTGGGTCGAGGCCAGCACCCCTGACCCGGCCGTAACCCGAATCGACCTCTTCGACGCCCAGCGGCACTACCTGGGCTCCCTCGAAGGACTCCCCATGCCCCGGGCCTTCACCCCTGACGGAGCCGCGCTCTGCCGGGTCGTCGACGAGGAGACGGGCACCGAACTGTGGTTCCTTCTCCAGGTCCGGCCAGTGCGCTGAATCCGGCACCGGGGTATACCAGCGGAGTGAACCCCGTCGTACGTCCCTGCCCCTGAGAAGGTTGACAACCCCTCCGGCACCTGCTTGGCTCTAGACGCCTCCCCTACCCGGCCCCCGGGCAGGTCATCCCGATGCCGCATCCCTCGCCGTCACGCCGCATCCCCCGGCTCCTGGACCGCCTGCGCTTCACCCTCCGCAACCGGCACTACAGTCAGCGCACCGAGCAGGCCTACCTGACCTGGGTGAAGCGCTATCTCTCCTTCCACCAGGGGTGTGAGGTGGAGACCCTGGCCGAGACCGAGGCCAACGCCTTCCTGACCGACCTGGCCGTGGTCCGCAAGGTGAGCGCCTCGACCCAGAACCAGGCCCTCAGCGCCCTGCTCTTCTTCCACAAGCACGTCCTCGGACGCCCGCTCGGGGAACTGGGCGAGGTGGTGCGGGCCCGCCGCCCGACCCGCCTGCCGGTCGTACTCTCCCTGGACGAGGTGCGCGCCGTGCTGGACCAGTTGACCGGCCAGAACACTCTGATCGCGAGCCTGCTCTACGGATCCGGACTGCGGCTCTCCGAGTGCCTGAACCTGCGGGTCCAGGACCTGGACCCCACCCGCAATGAGATCACCGTGCGGGACGGCAAGGGGAGCAAGGACCGGCTGACCATGTACCCCGAGCGGCTCAAGGAGCCCCTGCGCCGTCACCTGGCCCGGGTGAAGGCGACCCACCAGCAGGACCTCAAGGAGGGGTTCGGGCGGGTCGTGATGCCCGCGGCCCTGGACCGCAAGTACCCCAACGCCGCCGCCGAGTGGCGCTGGCAGTGGGTCTTCCCCCAGCAGCGGCGCTGGCGGGACCGGCGCACCGGCCAGGAGGGCCGCCACCACGTGGACGAATCCATCGTCCAGCGGGCCTTCAAGTCGGCCGTCGAACGTTCCGGCATCACCAAACGGGCCTCCCCCCATACCCTGCGCCACTCCTTCGCCACCCACCTGCTGGAGTCCGGCTCCGACATCCGCACCGTCCAGGAACTGCTGGGCCACAAGGACGTGAAGACCACCATGATCTACACCCACGTCCTCAACCGCGGCCCCTCCGGCGTCATCAGCCCCATGGACCGGATGTGATGTGCATTCCCTGACGCGCGAAGCCCCGATTGGAATGTTGTTGAAGAGACGTATCCCGCAGGATACATTATGTCTGAAATTGAAATCCGACAGACCGAAACGTTCTCCAGATGGTTCGCCCGACTGAAGGATAGAAAGGCACGGGCCAGGATCCTTGTCCGGATCCGGCGACTCTCTCTAGGGAACCCTGGTGATGTGGCAACAGTCGGCGAGGGTGTCCGGTAACTGCGCATCCACTGCGGGCCAAGCTATCGGATCTACTACACCGAGAGAGACCGAACCGTCATCGTTCTACTT
>CAYUVJ010000383.1:0-2823 GCA_964447955.1 uncultured Gemmatimonadota bacterium | reverse complement strand
CTTCGGTTCGAACCGTGCCTGGAAGAACCGCAGATACTTCGGCTCGTGCACCATCTCCAGCCCCTTGATCTCCCGGCGCCGGTCCCAGACCTCCCAGACCGTCTCGGCCACGACATCCATGTGGGACTGAGTATACACCCGGCGCGGGATGGTCAGCCGCACGAGTTCCAGTTTGACCCGGCGGTTCTCGCCCGTCTCGGGGTCGCGGCCGGCCGAGACGATACCCCGCTCCATCGAACGCACTCCCCCCTCCAGGTAGATCTCCGCCGCCAGCCGCTGGGCCGGGAACTCTTCCTGGTCGAGGTGGTCGAGGAAGGTGCGGGCGTCCAGGAAGACGGCGTGTCCGCCTACAGGACGCACGATCGGCACCCCCTCGGAGGCGATCTTGTGCCCCAGATAGCGGACCTGCTCGACCCGGGCCCGGATGTGGTCGGGATCGACCGACTCGCGCATACCGATGGCCATGGCCTCCATATCGCGCCCGGCCAGACCGCCGTAGGTGTGCAGCCCTTCGTAGACCACCACCAGGTTGCGGGCCTGCTCGAAGACCTCCTCGTCCCGGGTGACGAGGTAGCCGCCGATGTTGACCAGGGCGTCCTTCTTGGCGCTCATCCAGGCTCCCTCGGTGTGCGAACAGATCTCCCGGACGATCTCGGCCACACTGTGGTCGGCGTAGCCTTCCTCGTTCTGCTGGATGAAGTAAGCGTTCTCGGCGATCCGGGTCTTATCCAGATAGATGGGGATCTTCTTGCCCGCGCAGTACTCGTGGAGCGCCTTCAGGTTCTTCAGGCTGACCGGCTGTCCCCCGGCCATGTTCACCGTGGTCGCCAGGCTGATGTAGGGGATCTTCTCGGCCCCGTGCTCGGAGACCACCCGGTCCAGCTTCTCGAGGTCGACGTCCCCCTTGAAGGGGTATTCGTTGGCCGGTTCGTGGGCCTCGTCCACGATCACGTCCACGAAGGTGCCTCCGGCCAGCTCCTGGTGGAGCCGGGTGGTCGTGAAGTACATGTTCCCCGGGATGATGTCACCGGCCTTGATCAGGATCCTGCTGATGATGTGCTCGGCGGCCCGTCCCTGGTGGGTGGGCACCACGAACGGGTACCCGTAGACGTCCTGGATCGCTTTCTCGAGATGGTAGAAGTTCTCACTGCCCGCATAGGCCTCGTCCCCCACCATCATCCCGGCCCACTGTTTGTCGCTCATGGCGCTGGTGCCGCTGTCGGTCAAAAGGTCGATGGTCACCTCGCGGCTCTTCAGCAGGAAGGTGTTCCAGCCGGCCTCGTCCAGGGCGGTGCGACGTTCTTCACGGGTAGTGACCCGGACCGGTTCGACGACTTTGATCTTGTAGGGTTCAGCCCAGGAACGGCGACGGTCCTCGGACATCGGGAGGTCTCCCTTTCACGGGTAGGCAGTAGAACACCCTCGCGGCGGCGAGGTCCGTTCAACGTATCCGTTCTGGCCCGGATGAGCAAGCATCTGCCGGAGCCGGCGAGAGTGCCCCGCCCCCCCCCTTGAACGCGGTCGCCGGTCGGCGTAAGGTCGCCTGGTCGGCCCGCTCCCACCGGGCGGGACCGAACGCTTACTCCAGGCCCGGACGATGCGCTATGCGTGGAACCCGACTGCTGCTGGCCGCCCTCCTCACGGGCGGCCTCCTTCCGCTTCCCACCACCGCCCAGTCCGGCGGATCACCAACCGGTCCAGCGCCGGAACACGGCCTGCGCTATGACCGTCTGCTGATCCGTGACGTGCATGTCACAGACGGGAACGGTACCCCCACCCGGGGGCCGCTGGATGTGGTCGTCGAACGCGACCGGATCGTCCAGGTGGGCGGCGCGATCCGGGGGGCGTTCGATGCCGTGATCGAAGGCGAGGGACGCTACCTGCTCCCCGGCCTCATCGATGCCCATGTCCATCTGCAGGATGCCCGGGGCCGTATCCCGATGCCATTCCAGTACCAGCTCGACATCTACCTGGCCTGCGGGATCACCACGGTCCGGGATGTGGGGAGCGACATCGAGAAGGCCAAGCAGTTGCGTGAGCAGAGCGCGAAGGGGGAGATCGCTGCTCCCCGCATCTTCATCTACGGCCGGGCCGGGGGGAACACGCCCGAGGAGGCCCGGGCGAGCGTGAGGCTCGTCCAGGAACAGGGACTCGACGGGGTCAAGATCTTCGGAATGGACGAGGCCCCGATGATGGCGCTCTGCGACGAGGCGCATAAGCACGGACTGCGGATCGCGCATCACGTCGGCGTGGAGGAGACCGACGCCTGGGACGACATCGCCGGCCGGGTGACCACCATCGAGCACTGGTACGGCATCCCGGATGCGGCCATCCCCTTCGGCTCCCAGCATTTCCCGCCGGAGTACAACTACAACAACGAGGTCGACCGCTTCCGCTGGGCCGGCCGGCTCTTCAAGGAGGCCGACCCGGAGATCCTGAGCACCGTACTGCAGGGGATGGTCGACGCCGGCGTGGCCTGGTGCCCCACCCTGACCATCTACGAGGCCAGCCGCGACGTCCAGCGGGCCCGCACCAAGCCCTGGTTCGACGATTATCTGCATCCGGCCCTGCAGCAGTACTTCCAGCCCGACCTGGCCAGCCACGGTTCCTACTTCCTGGGCTGGACCACTCAGGACGAGGTGGAATGGAAGAACAACTACCAGCTCTGGTTCGCCGCCCTGCGGGAATTCGCCCGGCGGGGTGGTACCATCTGCGCCGGTGACGACGCCGGGTTCATCTACACCCTCTACGGGTTCGGTTTCCTGCGCGAACTCGAACTGCTGCAGGAGGCCGGCTTCCACCCCCTGGACGTCATCCAGATGG
>CAYUVJ010000382.1:0-2828 GCA_964447955.1 uncultured Gemmatimonadota bacterium | reverse complement strand
TCACGGAAGGCTATAGCAGCCTCCAGCCGCGCGTGAGTATTGACTTTGGCAGCGCCGCCGGTTCGCTCTTTGCGCGGGTGTACGCCGGGCACACAGGGGTCGATCCCTATACGACGGCGGTCTCGGACACCTACCAGGACCTGTTCAGCGAAGGAAGCTATACAGGAAAGGGATTATATGACGTCGACGCCTTCCGGGCGACCGTCGGCGGGCGCGTTCCCGAGAACGCACTGCTGTCGCACGATCTCTTCGAGGGGCTGTACGCACGCGCCGCGCTCGTCTCCGATGTGGAGCTGGTGGACGACTACCCAGCCAACGTCCTCGCGCACGGGCGGCGGCAACACCGGTGGGTGCGCGGCGACTGGCAGATCCTCGCCTGGCTCTTCCCGGTGGTCCCGACACCACGGGGTTTCGCGAAGAACCGCCTGCCGCTCATCAGTCGGTGGAAGGTCCTCGACAACCTCCGGCGCAGCCTTATGGCGCCCGCACTCCTCGCCTTCTTTGCGGCCGCGTGGACCTTCCTGCCGGGGAGCCCCCTTGCCTGGACACTTGGCGGTCTGGCGGTTGTTGCGTTCTCATTCGTTGTCGCCCTTTTCCGACTCCTGAAGCGGCGCCCAGCGCACGAGCCGGCTCGTGTTCACCTTCGAGGCCTTGTGGAGGATCTGACCACCGCCTGGGCACAGGCGCTCCTGACGTTGGTCTTTCTGCCGTTCCATGCCTGGCAGAGCGTGCATGCCATCACCCTGACGCTCGTCCGACTTGCCATCACGCATCGCCGCCTCCTGGACTGGGAGACGGCGGCCTTGCAGGCGATACGGGCGGCGGGCTTTTCTGGAAAGGGGACTCGTTCCTTCTTCGTCGAGATGGCCGCGAGCCCGATCGTGGCCGTGGGGCTCCTGGCCCTCATCATCGCCGGGCGTCCTGGCGCTCTTCCTCTTGCGCTGGCATTCCTCATGCTATGGGCTGCGGCGCCCGCCTGCGCGTACTGGCTCAGCCAGCCAATTGTGCCACGCCGGCGGGATCTGTCGCCCCAGGACCGCGATCACCTGATGGAGGTGGCGCGAAAGACGTGGCACTATTTCGAGACTCTGGCCGGTCCTGAGGATCACTGGCTCCCCCCCGACAACTTCCAGGAAGACCGGGAGCCCATGGTGGCCCACCGGACCTCGCCGACCAATATAGGGCTTGGCCTTCTCTCCACGCTCGCGGCGCACGATCTGGGCCTGCTGCCGGCGGATGCCATGGCCGAAAGGCTCGACCATACACTGACCACGGTCGAAGGATTGGAGCGCCACGAAGGGCACCTCCTGAACTGGTACGACACGCAAGACCTCTCGCCGCTTCTCCCTCGCTACATCTCCACGGTGGACAGCGGCAATCTCGCGGGGGCGCTCGTCGCTCTGGCGGAAGGGTGCCGTCGGCTGGGTGCGTTGCGACCGGATCTGGCAGTGCGCTTGTCGGACATCGCCCATCGCGCAGTGGCCCTGGCGGACGGAATGAACTTCACCTTCCTCTATGACCACCGGCGTCAGCTCTTCTCGATCGGTTATCGCATGGCCGACGCCGGGGGGCCGGGGCGGGTGGACAGCGCCTATTACGACCTCCTGGCCTCGGAGTCGCGTCTGGCGAGCTTTTTCGCCATCGCCAAGGGCGACGTTCCGCAAAGTCATTGGTTCCACCTCGGTCGGCTCGTCATCAGCGTGGAAGGGGTCCCGACGCTCGTCTCCTGGAGCGCTACGATGTTCGAGTACCTTATGCCGCTCCTCTTGATGAGAACGTATCCTGGGACACTCCTCGGCCAGAGTTACCGCACGGTCCTCAGAAAGCAGATCCGGTACGGTCGCGAGCGGCATGTCCCATGGGGGATCTCCGAATCCGCCTATAACCTGATGGACCGGTTCAACAACTACCAGTACAAGGAGTTCGGCGTCCCGGGCCTCGGGTTGAAGAGAGGGCTGGCAGACGAACTCGTCGTTGCTCCCTACGCGACTGCGCTGGCCGCTCTCCTGGATCCGGCAAAAGCCGTACGAAACCTGCGACGGCTGACGGAAGAGGGAGCCGAAGGGGCGCTCGGTTACTACGACGCTATCGACTACACGACGCGGATACCGACGGAGGACGGCGACTCTGCGGCCGTACCACCCGGTGACGGCGTCATCGTGAAGACCCACCTGGCTCACCACCAGGGGATGATCCTTGTCGCCATCGCCAACGTCCTTCTGGAAGACGTGATGGTCGAACGCTTCCATGCGGACCGGCGAATCCAGGCGACCGAACTCCTCTTGCAGGAGCGCGTACCCCGGGAGGCGCCCACCATTGAGCCGCGTTCGGCCGAAAAGACACCCATCGAATCCCCGGCGCTTGCGCGCGCCCCGCGCCGCCTTCACTCGCCCCACACCCTCTACCCGCGCGCCCAGATCCTCTCGAACGGCAACTACGTCGCGATCGTCACGAACGGGGGTGGCGGAACGAGTTACTGCCACGGTCATGCGGTTACGCGGTGGCGGGAGGACCGCACCCGTGATTCCGGAAGCCAGTTCGTCTATCTGCGAGATGTCCATACGGGCGCCGTCTGGTCCGCGGCCTACCAACCGATCGGCAAGGAGCCCGACAGATACCTTGTGGAGTTCCTCACCGAGAAGGCCACCTTCGAACGGCTCGATTACGACATTGCGACGCGCCTCGAGATCGCCGTCTCACCAGAGGACGATGCGGAGGTCCGGCGCATCTCGCTGACGAATCGTAGCGACAGCCCCCGCGAGATCGAACTTACGAGCTACGTCGAAGTGGGCCTGGGATCCATCGCCGAAGATGTTGCCAACCCAGCC
>CAYUVJ010000381.1:0-2839 GCA_964447955.1 uncultured Gemmatimonadota bacterium | reverse complement strand
GCTCGCCCTCTGGTTCCTCCCCCGTCGGCTTGAGCACCTCCAGGTGATCGCGGTAGCGGGAGCGGAAGCCCAGGAAGTCGCTCCGGTCCAGGTGGAGTTCGCCGGCGATGACCCGGATCTCGTTGTCCTCGTGGGATGAGATCGAGAGATCGGCGGTGGCCACGGCGAAGAGGCAGTCGAGCAGAGCCAGTTTCTCCTCATGGGTGGCGTTCTGGTCGAACTCGCGGGTGATCAGGTAGTTGTCGGTCCCGCCGAAGAGCTCGTTGTGGATCTTGGCCATGTGGACCACGATGACCGCCTGCTCCTCGGGCAGGTTCCCCCGCTCGACCAGGATGCGCTCCATCGCCCGCACCTCGTCCTCGCTGATCTCCAGGTCGGCACGGGCCACCCGGCCCAGGATGTAGGCGAACGAGGCGATCCAGCGGGCCCGGGCCGGTTCGAGCTCGTCGAGGGCGTCGACGACCTGGCGCACCCGCTCGGAGATCCCTTCTCCGGCGCCGCCGCCCGCGGCGGTCTCCCCGGCCGGGGCACTCCCCGCCGGCGCGGGTGCCCGGTCCCTGAACAGACCCAGTAGGTTCCAGATGGACATCTTCTCCACTCCCTTCCCGGCCTCCCCGGCCGGTATCCCGCTCAGGTCAGCGGCCAGGCCCCGAAATCCCGCTGATATCGTTCGACGAACTCGGCCAGGGCGTAGTGGTGGTTCTGGGTGCCGTAAGCCTCAACCGCCCAGACGGCTGAGGCGGCGCCCAGTTGGCCGACCGTCTGCAGGCTGAGTCCGTTGACCAGCCCGATCAGCAGACCCGCCCGGTAGGCGTCGCCGGCACCGGTGGGGTCCACCAGGTGATCGGTAGGGGCGATACCGACCCGCACTTCGCCCACCGTCCGGTCCCGCAGCCGGCTCCCCTCGTGTCCCAGCGTGACGACCAGGGTCGGGGTGAGTTCCAGCAGCCGCTCCTGCTCCAAACCGGTCTTCTCGCAGACCAACTGCAGCTCGTAGTCGTTGACCACGAGCGCCCGGGCCCCCTCGATCATCACCCGCAGCTGTTCGCCGTCGTGGGCCGGGAGCGACTGCCCCGGATCGATCACATACGGGAGCCCCGCCTCCCGGCACTCCCGCGCCCGGCGCTGCATCCCGCCGGCCCCGTCGGGACTGATGATGGCCACATCGAACCGGTCGGGATCGATCAGCTCCCCGCCCGGGATGTCGTTGAGCAGCATCGCTCCGCCGTGGAAGGCGGTGATCTGGTTGTCGTCCTGGTCGGTGATGATCGTGCCCGAGGCGGTGAAGTCGTCGGGGAACTCCCGGATCCCGGTCAGGTCGATGCTGTGGTCCTCCAGCCAGTTGCGGTAAGTGTCGAAGTCGCTCCCCACGGTGGCCAGCAGGGTGGGGGCCTGACCGAGCAGGGCCAGGCTGTAGGCGATGTTCCCGCCGGTCCCCCCGAAGTCCTGGTGACGGCGGTCGGCGGTGAAACTGACGTTCAGGATATGGATCTTGTCGGGCAGGATGTGCTCGGCGAACCGACCCGGGAAATCCAGGATGGTGTCGTAGGCGATGGATCCGCAGACGAGGACCCTGGCCGGTGCGGACATATCGGACTCCGTTCTCTGTACCCCTGGGGGGGTTCCCGGGTGCCACCCCCTGCTCGTTACGTGACGACGAATCCGGACCCGGGTTCGTTGGTATTGAATATGACATAGTGCAACGGTCCGACCCAAGCCGGCATGCAGCGACCGGCCGCGGCAACGATTTCGGACATAACAAGCCGGCAGGTCGACCGTATTCAGGGTTGGGAGACCGCGCCAGACTACGGGTATCGGGATGTCAGACTGGAACCAGCGCTTCGCCGACGCCGCCCCCGCGCTACTGAAGAGCGCCATCGATATGAGTGCGCATCTGATGGCTTCCGAGGAGCGCTGGGCACAGGCCCATAACCTGCTGGCCTGGGGGGTCCCCTGGTACCTCAGCGCCCTGGGGAGCGTCCTGGAGACCGGCCAGACCATCGCCGCCATCCCTGGATTCCTCTACCAGCTGCGCATCGCCGTCGAGGTCCAGGGAGAAGTCGATGAGACCTTCCCGACCGAGCGGTTCCTGGCCCTGGTGGACGAGATGGCCAACCGCTATCGCGACCGCTTCCCGGCCCAGGTCGCCCTGGAAATCCCTCCCGGTGATGAGGAGAGGACCGCCGCCCCGGCCTTACAGCCCTCCCCGGACTTCGAACTCCGTGTCGCTGAAGAAGCCTTCAACATCGTGCGGGCCTCGTACCGGGTGGGCCGCAACCAGTTCTCCCCCGAACTGGCCGGCGAGGCCTCGACCTGGATGCTGGTCTCCGGCGCCTCGGCCTTTCTGCGGGGGCTGGAACTGGGTCTGGGGCAGGCCGGCGCCGACCTCCACCGGCCCCGGTTCTTCAGCCGCCTGCGTCATGAACTGCGCGAGCAGTACCAGGAGATGCCCGGCTACCCGCTCAAGCACTTCCTCGATATCGCCGGGTCCATCGGCATGAAGTGGGTCCAGCTCTCCACCGACGAGTAGCCCCCGCCCGCGCACCCCGTCCGCACTGGTGAGACCCGCAGCCCTGCGCGGAGCCGGGGCCGTGACGGCCGGGGGCTCAGGCCGCCTGGCCGGGCAGCAGCCGCAGGTGGCGCAGGGTCTGCCGGATTCCATCCTCCAGCGGAGTCGGTTCCCAGCCCAGCTCCCGCCGGGCCCGCCCGGCATCGGGGCGGCCGCCCGTCTGCAGGAAGTGGAGCTGACCGCGGGGGAGCAGGGGGGGGTCGGTGGTCAGCCGGGCGAGCCATTCGGTGAAGGGGGCCATCAGCCGGGCCAGCGCCAGGGAGGCGGTCG
>CAYUVJ010000380.1:2324-2881 GCA_964447955.1 uncultured Gemmatimonadota bacterium | reverse complement strand
ACACCGAACTGTCCGTCGCCGACTGGCAGGAGGTGGTGGGCGCCTACCAGCAGATCATCGAGAAGCACAGCGGGAAGCCCTTCCCGCAGGACCCGCGCAAACAGCTCTGGGGCGCCATCGGGGCGGTCTTCGCCTCCTGGAACAACCCGCGGGCGGTGCGCTACCGCCAGCTCAACGACATCCCCAAGGACCTGGGTACCGGCGTCAACATCCAGGCCATGGTCTTCGGCAACCTGGGTGAGGACTCGGCCACCGGAGTGGCCTTCACCCGCAACCCGGCTACCGGCGAGAACGTCTTCTACGGCGAATGGCTCCCCAACGCCCAGGGGGAGGACGTGGTGGCCGGCATCCGCACCCCCCTGCCGATCAACCGCAAACAGAATCCCGAACTCCCCTCGCTCGAGGAGCAGATGCCCGAGGTCTACGACCAGCTCGAGGCGGTCCGGGCCAAGCTGGAAAAGCACTACCGCGAGATGGAGGACGTGGAGTTCACCATCCAGAACGGCCGACTCTGGATGCTCCAGACCCGCACCGGAAAACGCACCGCCCACGCCGCC
>CAYUVJ010000380.1:0-2314 GCA_964447955.1 uncultured Gemmatimonadota bacterium | reverse complement strand
GATCGCGGTCGAGATGGTGGACGAGAAGCTCATCACGCGGGATGAGGCCATCCTGCGGGTGGGCCCCGATCAGCTCGACCAGCTCCTGCACCCCTCCTTCAAGGACACGGCCGACAGAGTGGTCCTGGCCAAGGGCCTGCCGGCCTCGCCCGGGGCGGCGGTCGGCCAGGTGGTTTTCAACGCCGAAGTGGCCGAAACCTGGTCCAACGAAGGGAAGAAGGTCATCCTGGTCCGGGTCGAGACCAGTCCCGAGGACATCGGCGGCATGGATGCGGCCGAGGGGATCCTGACTGCCCGGGGAGGCATGACCAGCCATGCGGCGGTGGTCGCCCGCGGTATGGGCAAGTGCTGTGTGGCCGGCTGCGAGTCGCTCTATGTGAACTACCAGAAGGCGCAGTTCACGGTCGGGAAGCAGATCGTCAAGAGAGGGGACTGGATCAGTCTGGACGGTTCCACCGGCGAGGTGATGCTGGGGCAGGTGCCGACCCAGGATCCGACACTGAGCAAGGACTACTTCAAGCTGATGGGCTGGGCCGATAAGATCCGGCGGCTCAAGGTCCGTACCAACGCCGACACCCCTCACGATTCCGATGTGGCCCGCCGCTTCGGGGCCGAGGGGATCGGGCTCTGCCGTACCGAGCACATGTTCTTCGAGGGCCAGCGGCTGGGCTGGATGCGGGAGATGATCCTGGCCGAGGACCTGCCCGGCCGCAAGGCGGCCCTGGCCAAGCTCAAGCCCATCCAGCGGAAGGACTTCGAGGGCATCTTCAAGGCCATGGACGGCCTGCCGGTCACCATCCGGCTGCTCGACCCGCCCCTGCACGAGTTCCTGCCGCAGGAGGATGACGCGGTGGCTTCGGTGGCGGCCGACATGGGCGTGTCCGAGGAGAAGATCCGCCAGCGCTCCCAGGCCCTGCATGAGTTCAACCCGATGCTGGGTCACCGGGGCTGCCGGCTGGGCATCACCTATCCTGAGATCTACGAGATGCAGACCGAGGCCATCTTCGAGGCCGCCTGCCGGATGGCCAAGAAGGGGGTCAAGGTCGTACCCGAGGTGATGATTCCGCTGGTGGGCACCCTGCGCGAGTTCACCGACCTGCAGAAGAACATCGTGGTCACGGCCGAACAGATCATCACCAAGGCCGGGGTGAAGCTCGACTACCTGGTCGGCACCATGATCGAGATCCCGCGGGCCTGCCTGGTGGCCGACGAGATCGGGGCGGCGGCCGACTTCTTCTCATTCGGCACCAACGACCTGACCCAGATGGCCTTCGGTTACAGCCGGGACGACGCCGGACGGTTCCTGCCGGTCTACATCGACCAGGAGATCCTGCCCACCGACCCCTTCCTCTCCCTCGACCAGGAGGGGGTGGGAGAGCTGGTCGATCTGGCGGTCAAGCGGGGCCGGGGGGCCAAGCCGAAGCTGAAGGTGGGGGTCTGCGGTGAGCACGGCGGCGACCCGGCCAGCGTAAAGTTCTTCCATCGCGCCGGGCTGGACTACGTCTCCTGTTCTCCCTACCGTGTTCCGATCGCCCGGTTGGCGGCCGCGCACGCCGTCCTGGATGAGCGGGCCGCCCAGGCGGCGGCGAAGAAGGCGGCCGGGAAGAAGACCGCCCGCAAGCAGGTCAAGCGGGCCGCGAAGAAGAAGACCGCCGCGAAGAAGAGCGTCACCAAGAAGCGGACGGCCGCCGGGAGGAAGAGCGGAGCCCGGGGACGGTCCCGCAGGAAGGGCTGAATTGGGACGGGTCATCGCGATCGTCAACCAGAAGGGCGGGGTCGGCAAGACGACCACGGCCATCAACGTCTCCGCCTGTCTGGCCGAGGCGGGGCACAAGACTCTGCTCATCGACATAGATCCCCAGGCCAACGCCACCTCGGGGCTGGGGGTGGATCCCAACGGGGTCGATCTGACCATCTACGAGGCGCTGATCGAGGAGATCCCGATCGAGGATTCCCTGGTGACCACCTCGGTCGAGGGGCTCGACCTCATCCCCAGCCATATCCGGCTGACCGGCGCCGAGCTGGAAATGGTGGCCATGATCGGCCGGGAGAAGAAGCTGCAGCAGGCGATCGAACCCCTGCGCGAACAGTACGAGTTCGTGCTGGTCGACTGTCCGCCCAGCCTGGGGCTGCTGACCCTGAACACGCTGACTGCGGCCGACTCGGTCCTCATCCCCATCCAGTGCGAGTACTACGCCCTGGAAGGGCTGGGCAAGCTGCTCAACACGATCCGGCTGGTCCAGCGGCACCTCAACCCGAACCTGGACATCGAAGGGGTGCTGCTGACCATGTACGACGGGCGGCTCAATCTGAG
>CAYUVJ010000379.1:0-2939 GCA_964447955.1 uncultured Gemmatimonadota bacterium | reverse complement strand
ATGAGCCCCTCCGAGGTGACCGACACCCTCAAGATCTCCAGCCGGCACCTCAGCTTGGACGCCCCCTTCCAGGAAGGGGAGGATAACCGCCTGCTCGATGTGCTCGAGGACGAGGTCCAGTCGCCCCCCGACGAGGAACTCTTCGACGAGGCCCTGCAGAAGGAGATCGAGAAGGCCCTGACCACCCTGACCGACCGGGAGGCCGAGGTCATCCGGCTCTACTTCGGGATCGGCCGCGAGAAGCCGATGACCCTGGAGCAGATCGGGCACAGGTTCGGCCTGACCCGGGAACGGGTGCGCCAGATCAAGGAGAAGGCCATCCGCCGCCTCCGCCATTCCAGCCGCAGCCGCGCCCTGGCCCCGTACGCGGGCTGAAACCCAGGCGGAACGATCCCGTAACTCCGGCTTGCCTTTTCCCGTAGGGAAACCTATCCTCGTCACACTCGACCTGCTCCGTCCCGGATGGGACGGGGTGTGCCGGCTGCCGGCGTGACGATGCGTGCGGCCCGAACACATCGCTCGAGGTGGTAATGCGCCGAGAAGGCTTCTCGCTCCTGGTGGTACCGTACGACAACGAGGCGCAAGGCGTCCGCGAGGTCCGCTTCTCGGGCCTGGCCGTCACCCTGCTGGGTCTGACCGCCGGACTGCTCTTCGTGGGTTTCGTGGCCATGGCCTCCACCTACGGGCTGGCGGTGGTCGACCAGGTCCGCCTCCAGCGGTTGCAGGAGGACAACCAGGTCCTGTCCGGTCAACTGGAGCAGATGCGCATCACCCTGGCCGACCTGGACGAGCAGATGACCGTCATCGCCCGCCGGGACGAGGCGGTCCGGCTGGCCGCCGAGCTCGAACCGCTCTCCGACGACCTGCGCCGGGCAGGGGTAGGGGGTTCCCACCTCGACTTCGACCGGCAGGTGACCCTGCTCTCGGGCCGGACCGCCGGGGCGATGAAGGAGGCCCAGCAGACCCTCAACCGGCTCTCCCGCGAGATGAAGCTGGAGATGGAATCTCTGCTCGAGGTGAGTGACCGGCTCGACGCCTCCGAGGCCTTCCTGCACGGCTTCCCCAGCATCTTCCCGATCGACCAGACCCGTTACCGGGCCTGGATCACCTCGCCCTTCGGTTACCGTTCCGACCCGCTCTATCCAGCCGAGACACGCTTCCACGAGGGGCACGACATCGGGGCCGCCCGCGGCACGCCCATCCGGGCCACCGCCGACGGGATGGTGAGCGCCTTCGACAACTCCTTCCGGGGTCCCACCCGTCGCGACCTGGGCAACTACGTCCGGATCGACCACGGGAACGGGTACACGACCACCTACGGACACATGGAACGGGTCGATCCCAAGGTCCGCCGGGGGCTGCGGGTCAAGCGGGGGGACGTGATCGGTTACGTGGGGAACACCGGCCGGGCGGCGGGGATCCACCTTCACTACGAGATCAACTACAACGGCAAGCCGGTGAACCCCTGGTACCACTACTACTACGAGCGGGTGGCCGAGATCACCGGCAACACGCCCCGCTGAGCCCGGCGAAGGGGGAGCGCGACCGGCTCCTGCGGCCCCGCGGCCGGCAGGGGCCTTTCTGTTATGAACGACCACGACCTCTTCCAGAGCGAGTCCGGCGGGACGGCCGCCGGCGACGACCCGTCCGGTCGCCCCCCGCTGGCCGAGCGCCTGCGGCCGCGCTCCCTGGAGGAGTTCGTGGGCCAGCGCCAGCTGCTGGCCCCCGGAATGCCCCTGCGCCGGCTCATCGAGGAAGGGAAGGTCCCCAGCATAATCCTGTGGGGCCCCCCCGGGAGCGGTAAGACCACCCTGGCCCGCCTGCTGGCCAACCACACCGGCCTGACCTTCGAGTCGTTCTCGGCCGTGCTCAGCGGGGTCAAGGAGGTGCGTGAGGTGGTCGAGCGGGCCCGGTCCCGCCGCCGCCGCGACGGCCAGCCGACCCTGCTCTTCGTGGACGAGATCCACCGCTTCAACAAGGCCCAGCAGGACGCCTTCCTCCCCCACGTGGAGGACGGCCTGCTGGTGCTGGTGGGCTCGACCACCGAGAACCCCTCCTTCGAGGTCAACGCCGCCCTGCTCTCGCGGGTCACCGTCTTCACCCTGGACGCTCTCGAGGAGACCGACCTGGAGGTCATCCTGGAACGGGCCCTGACCGACCCCGAGCGGGGGGTCCGGGGGCGCGACGGGGAGCCTCTGCGGCTCACCGGCGGGGCCCGGGAACTGCTGGTCGGACTGGCCGGCGGAGACGCCCGCACTCTGCTCAACCTGGTCGAGATGGCGGCCGGGGCGGCCACCGGCGAGGTGGACGACCGACTGGTGGACGAGCTGCTGCGCCGCCGCACCCTGCGTCACGACAAAGCGGGGGAGTCGCACTACAACCTGATCAGCGCCCTCCACAAAGCGGTCCGGGGCTCCGATCCCGACGGCGCCCTCTACTGGCTGGCCCGCCTGCTGGAGGGGGGGGAGGACCCCCTCTTCGTGGCCCGGCGGGTGGTGCGCATGGCCGTCGAGGACGTCGGGCTGGCCGACCCCAAGGCGCTGGGCCTGGCCCTGGACGCCAAGGACTGCTACCACTTCCTGGGCACCCCGGAGGGGGAACTGGCCCTCTTCCAGGCGGTGGCCTACCTGGCCGTGGCCCCCAAGAGCAACGCCGCCTACCTGGCCGAGAAGGCGGCCCGGCGGGCGGCCCGTGACGAGCCCCCCTATCCGGTCCCCCTGCCCATCCGGAACGCCCCGACCCGGTTGATGAAGGACCTGGGCTACGCCCACGGCTATCTTTATGACCACGACTGGCCGGGGGCCTTGGCGCCGCAGACCTACCTGCCCGACGAACTGGCCGGGCGGCACTTTTACGAGCCGACCGACCGGGGGCTGGAAGCGCGGCTGAAGGAACGGCTGGAGTGGCTGCACCGGCGGCGGGCCGAACTGCTGGCTGAG
>CAYUVJ010000378.1:0-2946 GCA_964447955.1 uncultured Gemmatimonadota bacterium | reverse complement strand
CGTTCATCAACATGATCGAAGAGGTCTTCCTGACGGTGGAAAGAGCCGGTCTGAATCAGGTGGGTCTGCTGGCCACCAGCGGGACCGCTCGATCGGGGGTATATGCCGAAGCGGCCGGGGATATCGTCCTGTTGCAGCCCGATGACGAGACCCAGGACCGGGTGCAGGAGGCCATCTACCGCATCAAGAGCCTGGCCGGGCACCGACCCGAGGAGAGTCTCGAGATTTTCACCGGGGTCATCACGAGCCTGCGCGGGGAGGGGGCCGAGGGGATCATCCTGGGCTGTACCGAGATCCCCATCGTCATCAAGCCGGAGCACTTCCCCGACATCCCCATCTTCGACTCCACCCAGATCCTGGTGGAAGCGACTCTGCGCGAGGCCCTGCCGCGCAACCTGGACCGTCCCTATTCCTGACACTCATATGCAAGAGAAAGGCCCGACCGGGTAACCGGGCGGGCCTTTCAACATATCCGGGAAGGTAGCGGTGGCCCGCTCGCGGGCACCGCTCCCGGCCAACTCACTTCTGGGCGGCTTTGATCCGCTCGTCGGCCATCTCGATGGCGGCTTCGGCCATCGCGATGTTCTTCTTCTTCGCCAGGGCGATGCAGCTCTTGATCGAGTCGTAGATGTGCTCGGTCCGCTCGAGCTGCTTGGCCTGGTCGTAACCATCGGGGTCGAGTTCGCCCGAGACGTTGATCAGGCCGCCGGCATTGATGACGAAGTCGGGCGCGTAGAGGATGCCACGCAGCTTCAGCATCGGTCCCTGGACCTTCTCATCGGCCAGCTGGTTGTTGGCCGACCCGCCGATGATCCGGCATTTCAGTTCCTCGATGGTCTGGTTGTTGATCACCGCGCCCAGGGCACAGGGGCTGAAGATGTCGCAATCGACGGCGTGGATCCTGTCGGGGGCGATCACCTCGGCGCCCAACTCCCTGGCCGCCTTCTCGACCGCTTCCTCGCGGACGTCAGCAACGAACAGTTCCGCCCCGGCTTCCTTCAAGCGGGAGGCCAGGTGCCAGCCGACCTTCCCCAGACCCTGGATGGCGACCTTCTTGCCCTTGAACGAGTCGCTCCCCCAGGTCTCCTCGGCGGCGGCCCGCAGACCGTGGAAACAGCCGAGTGCGGTGACCGGGGAGGGGTCGCCGGAGCCCCCCATATCGGAGGGCAGACCGGTCACGAACTGCGTCTTCGAACGGACGACGACCATGTCCTCGACGGTCGTGCCGACGTCCTCGGCGGTGATGTAGTGCCCGGAGAGGCTGTCGATGAAACCCCCGAACCGCTCCCAGAGTCCCTGGGACTTCTGGGTGTCCGGGTCACCGATGATGACTGCCTTGCCACCTCCCAGGTCGAGTCCGGCGGCAGCGGCTTTGTAGGTCATGCCGCGGGAGAGCCGGAGCACATCGACCAGCGCTTCGTAGGTGCTGTGATAGGTCTTCATACGGGAGCCGCCCAAGGCGGGGCCCAGCGCCCGGTTGTGGATGGCGATGATGCACTGGAGGCCCGTCTCGGCGTCGTTGCCGAAGAGGACCTTCTCGTGGTTGCGCTTGGCGATCTCTCGGAAGTAATCCATAGCCGAGCTCCTTAATGGTGTCGATCAGACGCTGGTACGCGGGCGGTCGCCGTTGAGACGGGGGAACATCTCCTTCATCCCCTCGGCGAGTTGCTCGAGTCGTTTGGCCACCCGGTAATTTATGCTCCCGACGGGGTAGGTACCATCCTCCTTCTCCTCACCGGCAGGCACCCCGGTCAACAGCTCGATACCCTCATCGATATGGGCCACCGGATAGATGTGGAACCGGCCTTCCTCCACCGCTTCCACCACCTCGTCCTTGAGCATCAGGTTACGTATGTTGGCAGTCGGGATCAGCACCCCCTGTTCGCCGGTCAGGCCCCTCAGCTTACAGGTGTGGTACCATCCTTCGATCTTCTCGTTGACACCGCCGATGGCCTGTATCTCACCCTTCTGATTGACCGATCCGGTCACCGCCAGATCCTGGCGGATCGGTAATCGGGCCAGGGCCGAGAGCAGACAGTAGAGCTCGGTGGACGAGGCTGAATCGCCTTCCACTCCGTCGTAGAGCTGTTCGAAGGTCAGGCTGGCCGAGAAGGCGACCGGCCGGGTGCGGGCATAGCGATCCCCGAAGAAGCCCTGCAGGATCAGTACCCCCTTGTTGTGGATGCTCCCGGCCAGTTTGGTGTCGCGGTCGATCTGGAGGATCCCGGCCTGGCCCGAGTGGACGCGGGCGGTGAGTCGGCTGGGCTTGCCGAACTGGTAGTCGCCCAGTCCGAGCACGGCCAGTCCGTTGACCTGCCCTTCGACGGCCCCCTCACTGTCGACCAGCAGGGTTCCCTCGAGGATGAGTTCCTGGAGCCGTTCCTCGATCCGGTTGGAGCGGTAGACTTTCTCTTCCACGGCCTTGCGCACGTGGGCCGCCGAGACGATCTCAGCCTCCTCTCGCCGGGCCCAGAAATCGGCTTCCCGGATCAGGTCGGTGATCTCCACGAAGCGGGTGGTCATACGCCCCTGGTCGGAGACCAGCCGGCTGCCCTGGTCGATGACCCGGGCCATGGCCGAGCGGTCGAAGTGGAGCAGCCCCTCCTGCCGAACCTGGCTGGCGATGAAGCCGGCATATTCGGCGATGGCCTCCTCGTCCCGGTCCATGACGTTGCCGAAGTCGGCCTTGACCTTGAAGAGCTTCCGGAAGTCCTCGTCGTACTGGTAGAGCAGGCTGAAGAGCAGGGGGGAACCGACCAGCACCACCTTGACGTCCAGGGGTATGGGTTCGGGCTTGAGTCCCTGGGTCTGGATGACCTTGAACTGCTCGTTGATATCCTCCAGCACGATCTTGCGGTCACGGATGGCCCGCTTGAGCACGTCCCACGACATGTGGTTCTGGAGCACCGAAAGGACGTTCAGGATCAGATAGCCGCCGTTGGCCCG
>CAYUVJ010000377.1:0-2949 GCA_964447955.1 uncultured Gemmatimonadota bacterium | reverse complement strand
CCCCAGGGTGTACATCTTGATCAGCGGCGTGGTGCAGGCCGTGTCTCCGAAGTCGTAACGGTAGAGCCCCTTGGTCAGGCTCGGGCAGGCTTTCGGCTCCACGGCCACCACCCGGGTCTTCTTCCCCTCGGTGATCTTGTCGCGTACGAAGGGGAAGGCGAAACCGGCGAAGTTCGACCCGCCCCCCACACACCCGATGACTACGTCGGGGTAGTCCCCGGCGATCTCGAACTGCTTGAGCGTCTCCAGTCCTATGATCGTCTGGTGCATCATCACATGGTTGAGCACGCTTCCCAGCGAGTACCTGGTGTCCTCCCGGGTGGCCGCGTCCTCGACCGCCTCGCCGATGGCGATACCCAGCGAGCCGGGAGTGTCGGGATCGGCTTCCAGGATCGTCCGGCCGGCGTTGGTGTCGGGACTGGGGCTGGGCACGCAGGTCGCTCCCCACGCTTCCATCATCAGCCGCCGGTAGGGCTTCCTATCGTAGGAGACCCGGACCATGTAGACCTTGCACTCGATATCGAAGAGATTGCAGGCGAAGGCGAGTGCACTCCCCCATTGTCCCGCCCCGGTCTCGGTGGTGATCCGCTTCACCCCCTCCTGCTTGTTGTACCAGGCCTGGGCCACCGCCGTGTTGGGCTTGTGGCTGCCGGCCGGGCTGACCCCTTCCCACTTGTAGTAGATCTTGGCCGGTGTCCCCAGCGCCTGCTCCCAGCGGCGGGCCCGCACCAGAGGGGAGGGCCTCCAGATGCGGTAGACGTCCCGCACCTCGTCGGGGATATCTATGTAGCGTTCCTGGCTGACCTCCTGGGCGATGAGGCCCATGGGGAAGAGCGGCGCCAGGTCGTCCGGCCCGATCGGCTGCTTGGTGCCGGGGTGGATGACCGGGGGCAGCGGCTTCGGGAGGTCGGCCTGGATGTTGTACCACTGCCGGGGCATCTCCTCCTCGTTCAGGTGGATCTTTTTCGAATCCATCGCAGGTTCCCTCCTGGGTGTTCTGGTGGTGGTCCTACTCATCGAAGAAAAAGGTCGGTTCCCGGTAGAAGCGGATCGCCTTGTCGGCGACCTTCTCCCGGATGTTCAGCTGCAGCCAGTTCTCCTTCTCCTCGAGGGAGAGTCCGGCCCGCAATACCTCGAGCTGGAGATTGAAGCGCAACGCGCGCTTGGGCAGCAGCACCCGGGTCACCCCGCTAGGCACCCGGCGGTCGTGGCCGGTGACCTCCAGCAGGTCGTCCCGGGAGAAGGCCGGGAAGGAGACCAGGGCGGTGAAGCTACGGTAATGCCGGGTCAGGTGCTCGAGGTCGGTGTAGCTGACCCGGTCGAAGAGGGCGAAATGGTGGTAGAGCCGGGTGACCTCCTGGAGCTGGCCGACCCGCTCCATCAGGTCGCCGCCGCTGACCAGGGTCGCGGCCGAACCGTCGGCGAAGCGCAGCCGGGCCAGGACTCCGGGGGACGTGAGCGGAGGATCCTCCCCCGCTTCGACCTCGACCCCGGGGACCGAACGGGCATGCTCCTGCAGTTCCTCCGGGGTCAGGTACTCGATGGCGTGGTGCCAGCTCTCGAGGATCAGTCCCGGGTCGTACAGGTCGAGTTCCTGGACCAGTACATGAGGATAGTCGAGCTTGCGCAGGGCGGTCACCCGGTTGGCCCCGTCCAGCACGATCCGGCGGCGCTGACCGTCGGCCCGGCCGACCACCGGGGGGTTCTTCAGGATGCCGTCGGCGCTGAAGCGGTCGACCAGCCGGGCTACCCGTTCGATGTCGGGGTCCTCGTGGAGCACCACCTCGTCCAGGGAGACGATGTGGAGATGGGGAAGCTCTCCGATCTTCAGGGCCCCATTCTTCTCCGCTCGATCCTTCTCACGCATCTCACACCACATCTCTTCCCGGTCGTCCCGGGCTCATGGGCCCGCCACCCGTCTTCCGGTGGGGGCCTGAAACGAAAAAACCCGCTGCAGGTCGCTGCAGCGGGCGGGGACACTTCGATGCCGGTGGCGTTCTAGTCGGCGGTGAGGTCCACACTCCTCCCCCTGCTCTGTCGCGAGCGCCACCACCAGCGACGGATGGGGGTCATCAGGGTGTGCATCTTCCTCGTCCGTTCTCCTCGGGTGACCGGGCGGGTCCGATCCCGCCTGCGGTGACCGGGCTCTTTGATACCCTAACCAGCATCCGGCGTCAAGTGTATATGTGACTGAACTGGTGCGGAGTCTCAGAGAATCACGATATCTGGATCTACAGGTACAATCTCTTCTGGTCAAATCTCTGCATAACGCGGGGAACGGTTCTGCGGGCCCACACAGAATTGCCAGGAGGAATGCAGTATCGGCGGGAATAGGGCGCCGCGAGCATGACGGTTACGAGAACCGTTCAGCGCCCGCCCCGTTCGCAGTAAACGCTCCGGGATCCCGGGCGGTCCACTTCAAGGAAACGCTATTGCTTAGTACGCACGAGCAGAAGGTTCAATAGGGGAGTATCCATGTCGGATTCAAATGTTGATAACAATAATCCGGAAATCCAGACGGTTGATTATGTAATGGCAGCGGCCAGGTCCGTCCTTGGAGCCGTTCCTTTTTCAGGTTCTCTTCTTGTCGAGATAGCGGGCACTATTATCCCAAACCAACGGATAGATCGTTTGGTCAGATTTGCGCAGTCCTTGGAGGAAAGACTCAGCTGTTTCAATAGAGAATTCGTTCGCTCCGCACTCTCGGATCAGAATTTCACTGATCTTGTGGAGGAAGGAATAAGGCAGGCAGCCAGGTCACTCACAGATGACAGGAGACGATACATTGCGTCTATAATTGCAGGAAGTCTCTCGACAGAACAGATATCATTCGCTGAGTCAAGGCACCTGCTCCGCATTCTCGGGGAAATCAATGACATTGAGGTTGTTTGGCTTCGCTACTACCCGGGTTCGACAGTTGTAGGCCATATTGGGCACCTGGACTGGTCG
>CAYUVJ010000376.1:0-2950 GCA_964447955.1 uncultured Gemmatimonadota bacterium | reverse complement strand
CGGATCGGTGGCCAGGTCGAAGAGTGTGTCCCCGGCCGCCCCGATCCCGACCATCCGTGCCCGCTGTCGGACCTCCCTTACTCCACGTTCCCGCTTGTGCATGAAGACCAACAGGGTCCCATCCTCGGCGACATCGAGCTGATAGGCCACTCCCAGGAACGACGGTTGAAAAGGAGTGATGACCGCGTCCAGTGATCCGTCCAACCGGTACTGTGTCAGGCGATATGGTTGACTCTGATAGACATTTATCTTTTCACCCCGAATCGAGAATTCGGTCGGGATGGACAGCTCACCCGGCCCCTGACCGGATGAACCGATGGTCCTCAGGTACCGACCCTCAGGATCGAACACCACCAGGTGCCCTGCATGAATATCCAGGAAGTAGTAGTTCCCGTCCGGCCCGTAACGAGGCAGAACGATCTCCTCCATGAGGGAGTCGGGCACCTTCTCGTCTTCGCGGATCTCCAGGACCTTCTCGTACTCGAAGAGCTCACCTTCGAACCTAGGCCCGCCCAGATTGCGGATGACCTCGACACCCTCCTCCACACTCCGGACGACACGATGGGTGGTGGCGGTATCCGGCGACCGACCGCAGGCGGCGAGGATCAGCGACAGCAGCAGTATCGACAGACAGGCGGACCGCTGGGGAGCATCCACGACCGTTCTCCTGCTGGAGAGGATGCGAGGCTCCGTCATCATATCATGTGACGATGCGGAGGAATATCCCCGACCACGATCAGAAACGCAGCACTTCGCGGGCCGCCTGGAGGATGCGGTCGACGTCGGGCAGGTATTCCTGCTCGCGCGAGAAGAGGGGTACCTGGATGTCCCAGCCGGTGACCCGGACCACCGGCGCCTCCAGGTGGAGCAGGCAGGTCTCGTTGAGTCGGGCCACGATCTCGGCCCC
The DNA here is from genome assembly GCA_964447955.1 of uncultured Gemmatimonadota bacterium. Lineage (GTDB taxonomy): Bacteria > Blakebacterota > Blakebacteria > Blakebacterales > CAYUVJ01 > CAYUVJ01. The sequence goes on along the minus strand of CAYUVJ010000376.1, from coordinate 2,043 downwards.
GGGACCCAGCGTGCGCATCGCCTCGTGCACGATGAGGGCCCGCCGGGTCTTCTTGACCGAGGCGATCACCGCCTCGGTGTCCATGGGTGAGAGGGAATAGAGGTCGATGACCTCGGCCGCCGCCCCGTCCTCGTCGGCCAGCCGCCGGGCCGCCTCCAGGGTGCGCGGCAGCATGGCCCCCCAGGCGACCATGGTCAGGTCCCCCCCCTCGCGGGCCCGGCGGGAGCCGCCGATGGGCAGTTCGGGCTCGCTCCCCTCCGGGACCTCTTCCTTGATGGTCCGATAGAGCGCCTTGGGCTCGATGAAGACCACCGGATCGGGGTCACGGATGGCCGTGAGCAGCAGGTCGCGGGCCATGCGGGGGCCCGAGGGGACCAGCACCTTGATGCCCGGGGTGTGGATGTAGTAGGTCTCGCGGCTCTCCGAGTGGTGCTCCAGCGCGCGCACCCCCGCCCCGTAGGGCATGCGGATGACGATCGGCATGGAAAAACGCCCCTGGGAGCGCTTGTAGTAGCGGGCGACGTGGTTCTCGATCTGGTAGAAGCCGAAGTAGGAGAAACCCATGAACTGGAACTCCACCACCGGACGCAGCCCGTAGATGGCCAGTCCGACGGCGGTACCGACGATGCCCGACTCGGCCAGCGGGGAGTCGAAGACCCGCCGGGGACCGAATCGTTCCTGCAGTCCTTCGGTGACGCGGAAGATGCCGCCGTTGACCCCCACGTCCTCGCCGTAGACGACCACCCGGTCGTCCCGGGACATCTCCTCGGCCAGGGCCAGGTTGATGGCCTGCACCATGGTCAGTTCAGCCATCCCGGCGCCTCCCCCGCACTTCCCCCTCGGGGGTGATCTCGATGCCGTGGTAGAACTCCTGCCGCTGCCGTTCCAGGAGGGTCGGGGGTTCCACGTAGGCGAAGGCGAAGATGTCCTGGCGTTCCATCTCCTCGATCCGGCGCTCGAAGCGTCCGACCGCCCCCTTCACCTCGGCCTTGATCTCCTCGTACAAGCGTTCGTGGTCGCCTTCGGTCATGACCCCCTTGTCCAGCAGGTAGCGGCGGAGCCGCAGCAGCGGGTCGCGCTTCTCCCAGACGGCCACCTCGTCGTCCGTGCGGTAGCGCTTGGGATCGTCGGCCGTGGTGTGGACGCTCATACGGTAGGTGACCGCCTCGATGAAGGTCGGTCCCTTCCCCTGGCGGGCCCGCTCGACCGCTTCCCGGGTAGCCACGAAGACGGCCAGCAGGTCGTTGCCGTCGACCTGGATCCCCGGCATGCCGTAGGCCAGCGCCTTCTGGGCGATGGTGGTGGCCCGGGTCTGGATGGCCCGCGGGGTGGAGATGGCGAACTGATTGTTCTGGCAGAGGAAGATCACGCCCAGGTCGTAGACGCTGGCCCAGTTGAGGGCCTCGTGGACGTCCCCTTCACTGGTGGCCCCGTCCCCGAAGTAGGTGATGACCGCCACCGGCTCGTCCCGCAGCCGGGCCCCCCAGGCCACCCCTACGGCGTGGGTGGGCTGGCTCCCCACCGTGATGCAGATGGGCAGGTCGTGGGCCCCCTCGGGGAGGTCGATCCCCTCCTCGTAGCCGGCGCAGTAGAGCAGGTCGTCCTCGAGCTTCATCCCCCGCCAGATGGCGGCGGCGGTCTCCCGGAAGGCCGGCACGAACCAGTCCTCGGCCCCCAGGGCGTAGATGCTGCCCAGCTGGGCCGCCTCCTGGCCCTTGACCGGGGCGAAGGTGCCGATGCGCCCCTGCCGCTGCAGCCGGAGCCGGGTCTCGTCGAACTCGCGGACGGTGAGCATGGTCCGGTAGAGCCGGACCAGGTCGTCGGCAGGGATGTCGGGTTCGAGCTCGGCATCCAGCTTCCCGTCCTCGTCCAGGATCTGGAGCCAGGTCAGCTCGCCTTCGAACTCGAGTCGCTTCCTCGGAATGGGAGGCCTCCCGTCAAGGGGGACCGGCCGCCGGCCGTCCCGGGTCCACAAGACCTGTAAAACTGGACCGATGAGGTCGGAAAAGAAACAAGAAAAGCGGGGGGGTCAGGATTCGTCGA
>CAYUVJ010000375.1:0-2950 GCA_964447955.1 uncultured Gemmatimonadota bacterium | reverse complement strand
GATCGTCTGGGCCGACAACGTCAAGACCCCGACCCTGATCATCCACAGCATCAATGACTACCGCTGTCCGATGGAAGAAGGGGAGCAGTGGTTCCGGGCCCTGAAGAAGAACGAGGTGCCGGTGAAGATGGTCCTCTTCCCCGACTCCTCGCACGGGCTCTCCCGCACCGGCGAGCCCTGGCTGCTGGTGCGCCGGCTCCAGGAGTACTCCGACTGGTTCAAGGCCTACCTGGTCGACGATGAGCCGGTGGTGGACAAGGACGGACCGATCGCTCGCTGAGCGGGATCGGCGGAAGGAGACGGGGATGTCCGAACGCCTGGTGAGTGACCTCTCGAGCGATGTGCCGGCGGCAGTGGGCCGCCGGCACTTCCTATCCCTGGTGGCGGCCGGGCCTTCTACGACGAGTCGGTGCGGGTGAACGCCGCTTCCCGGGCGCGGATGCTGCAGTAGCATTGCCCCCCCCGTGGGGGGCTCCCTATATTGCGTCCACGACACCATCTCCCCGTCGTGGCTCATCGGGCCGCACCCGCTGTTCAAGGAGCTGTACTCATGGCGACTCAGAATCCCGGTAAGAACGCTTTCCTGGCCACCTGGTCCGACGAGGTGACGAAGGAGCGCGGCGAGTTCCGCAACATCGTGTACACCGACTTCTCGAAGCCGGAGAACGTCGAGCAGATGAAGGCCGCGCTGGCCAAGGTGAAGACCGAGTTCGGGAAGAAGTACCCGCTGATCCTGGGCGGTAAGGAAGTCGACACCGAGGACCGGCTGAACACCTACGACCCGGCCGAACCTTCGACGCTCATCGGCTCCTTCGCCAAGGCCGGCCGGGAGGAGGCCGAGATCGCCATCCAGGCCGCCACCGCGACCTTCGAGAGCTGGAAGTGGACCGACGCCTGGACCCGGGCCACCTACGCCTGGAAGGCCGCCGACCTGATGACCGAACGTCGCCTGGAGCTGGCCGCCTGGATGGTCTACGAGACCAGCAAGTCGTGGGCCGAGGCTGATGCCGACGTGGCCGAAGCGATCGACTTCCTCGACTTCTACGGCCGTGAGGCCGTCCGTTACGGAGGCCCCCAGCTGCTCACCCCGCTGGAGGGCGAGGACCTGGATCTGCGCTACGTGCCGCTCGGACCGGCCCTGGTGGTGCCGCCGTGGAACTTCCCGATGGCCATCCTGGTCGGTATGGCCACCGCGGCCTGGGTGGCCGGCAACACCGTCATCCTCAAGCCTTCGAGCGACTCGCCGGCCATCGGCTGGCAGTACTACAAGATCCTGCAGGATATCGGCCTGCCTGCCGGCGTGGTCAACTTCATGCCGGGGGCGGGGGCCAAGGCGGGCGACTACCTGGTCAGCCACCCCAAGACCCGCATGATCGCCTTCACCGGCTCGATGGATGTGGGCCTGCGCATCCAGGAGCAGTCGAGCAAGCGTCACCCCGAGTGCGTCTGGATCAAGCGCACCATCCTGGAGATGGGGGGCAAGGACGCCATCATCGTGGACAGCGAGGCCGACCTGGACGCCGCCGCCGAGGGCGTGATGCGCTCGGCCTTCGGGTTCCAGGGGCAGAAGTGCAGCGCCTGTTCCCGGGCCATCGTGGTCGAGGACGTCTACGACGCCTTCATCGAGAAGCTCCTGCCGTTGGTCGCCAAGATCGCCGTCGGACACCCCGCGGACGTGAAGAACTTCATGGGGGCGGTGATCAACGAAGGGGCCATGCAGGACCACCTGAACTACATCGAGATCGGCAAGCAGGAGGGCGAACTGATCGCCGGCGGCGCCCGGGACACCGGGGCCGGTGAGGGCTGGTTCATCCAGCCGACCGTCTTCAAGGACATCCCGCGGGACGGCCGGCTGGCCCAGGAAGAGGTCTTCGGTCCGGTCCTGGCCATCACCAAGGCCAAGGACTTCGACGACGCGCTCGAGGTGGCCAACAACACCATCTACGGGCTGACCGGGGCCATCTACACCCTGAACGCCGAGAAAGTCGCGAAGGGGAAGGACCGCTTCCACTGCGGCAACCTCTACATCAACCGCAAGTGCACCGGGGCCATGGTGGGCGCCCACCCCTTCGGCGGGTTCAACATGAGCGGCACCGACTCCAAGGCCGGAGGACGGGATTACCTGTTCCTCTTCACCCAGGCCAAGTCGATCGGCGAGAACATCAGGGTCCAGACCAAGTGAGGACCATGCACGGAACGGGGCGGCGGTCTCCACAGGCCGCCGCCCTTGTTGTCTCCCTCCGGCCGCGCCTCGCGCGCCCGGCGTTCCCGCCGGTCCTGTTCCTGGTTTTCCTCCTCGGCCTGACGCACGTACCGACCCTGGCCCAGACCGGCGCCGGGAGCGCGCCGGCCGCGGTCATCTATCTGCCCGCTGCCCATCCCGCCTACGCGACCCTCGACCGCCTGCTGGGGGCCGGTCTGCTCCCCGAACTGGTCTACGGCCAGCGGCCGCTCGACCGGATGACGGTGGCCCGCGCCCTGCAGGAGGGGGCCGAGCGGGCCGAGGGGCAGGGGCTGGACGCCCTGGCTGCCGCTACACGCTGGCGGCTGCGGGAGTTCACGGTGGAGCTGCGGGCGCTGGGCGAAGAGGAGGGGTCCGGACCCCGCCGCAGTCCCCTGCGGATCGACTGGGAGGGAGAAGAGGGGGCCCGCCTGACCGGGGAGATGACCCTGGAACTGGCCTGGGACGGCCGCTCGGACATCCCGCCCGACTTCAAGTCGGCCCCGCTGGGCCGGGGGGGCATCGAGGTCTACGGCACCGCCGGTCCGGCCATCGGCTACGCCGCCCGCTACCGCCAGACCAGCGAGGCCCGCCGAGGGACCCTCAAGCGCTGGCCTTTCGCCCCGGTCCAGAACGTCGCCCAGGTGCGCAGCTTCGGGGACGACTGGGCCGCCTACACCGAGTCGAGCGGCCACCTCTCGCTCGAGGGACGTCACCTGAGCGCCGATG
>CAYUVJ010000374.1:0-2983 GCA_964447955.1 uncultured Gemmatimonadota bacterium | reverse complement strand
CCGCTCCAGCCCCATGGGCACGACCTTTAATTGCCGCTGGCGGGCATCCAGGGCGGCGGTCGGGATGTTCATGTTGTAAAGTTGCGGGCCGGCCGACTTCTTTTCCAGAATCTGCTCCAGCACGCCCCGGGCCAGCACGGCCGCCTTGGGGTGGGACGACGGACCGGAGAGATGACTGCGCAGGCGCGAGCGCAGGTCGACCGCCTTGCCGATGTAGACGATACGGCCCTGTCCGTCCTTGAGGAAGTAGACCCCCATCCGCCGGGGGACGCGCGCCAGGGAGACCGGCACGTCAGGCTTGGGTCAGCCACCCGCGGACCAGGCGGATGAAGTTGCGCAGATACACCAGCCCGCTCGAGACGACCAGGGCGGTCCCCAACCAGACCAGCGGGTAGCCCACGACCGGCCAGTCGAGGGTGTAGGCCACCAGGGTGGCCATGAGCGCCATGGTCGCCCCCTTGCCCAGCAGATTGGCGCTCATCACGATGTCGCGGTTCAGGAAGAGCAGGTAGGAGATGGTCAGGATGACCAGGTCGCGGGCCACGTAGAGCCCCACGAACCAGACCGGCAGTCCCCGTGTGAGGGCCAGGATGAGCCCCAGAGCACCGGTGAAGAGCTTGTCGGCCACCGGGTCGATGATCTTGCCGAGCTGGCTGATCTCGTCCCGCGAGCGGGCGGCGATCCCATCGAAGTAGTCGGTGAAGGCGGCCACCACCAGCAGGCCGATGGCCAGCAGGTCGTAGGGGTAACGGTCGATGAAGAGACAGATGCCCACCGGCACGATCAGGGCCAGCCGGATCAGGCTGAGCAGGTTGGCCAGGGTGAAGATGCGGTCCCCGGCAATGAGCTCGCGCCGCCGGTCCTTGCGGACCTCTCCTTCCTGCCACATCCGACGGGTCTCGTCGAAGGCGTCTCTCATCCCCCTGCCTCCTCCCGGAGTCCGACACCGAGCAGTTCCCGGGCCTGGCGGAGCATCGCCTCGCCGGCCGCTTCTCCCCCCATCAGTACGGCCAGCGCGCGGGTCCGTTCATCTCCTTCCACCGCCCGGATCCGGGTGTGGGCCCGTCCGTCCCGGACCTCCTTCTCCACTACCAGGTGGCGCCCCCCCCGGCGTGCGATCTGAGGGAGATGGGTGATGGCCAGGACCTGGTGCGCACCGGCCAGCGCCTCCAGCCGCTCCCCCACCCGGTCGGCGGTGCGGCCGCCCAGGCCGCTGTCGATCTCATCGAAGACCAGGGTCGGCACCGACGAAGCCCGGCCGAAGACCCCCTTGAGGGCCAGCATGATCCGGCTGATCTCCCCTCCGGAGGCGACCCGCTGGAGCGGCAGGGGCTCGGTCCCGGGGTCGGTGGCGATCCGGAAGAGCACCCGGTCGATCCCGTTCGGACCGGCCGCCCGGCGGGTCCCGTCGGGAAGCTCAAGCAGTCCCTCCGGATCCTCCTCGCTGGTCACCTCGATGACAAACCGGGCTTCGGGCATGGCCAGTCCGTGGAGTTCGGCCACCACCTTCTCCTGGAGTCCGGTCACCGCCTCCCGGCGGGACCGGCTCAGCGCCAGGGCGGCCTGCGCGGTGGACTGCCGCAGTTCCTCGACCTCCGCGACCAGTCCGGCCTGGTGCGCGTCGTCGGTCTCGGCCTGACGGAGCAGGTTGCGCAGTTCCTCCCGGCGGGCCAGCAGGGCGGCGAAGGAACCGCCGTTTTTCTTACTCAATCGGATCAGGGCGGAGAGTCGTTCCTGCAGGGTCGCCAGCCGTTCGGGATCGGACTCGAATCCGTCCAGGTAGCGCCGGGCATGGTGGACCGCTTCCTGCAATCCCAGCCGGGCCTCCCCGACCAGACGGACGATCTCTTCGAGCCGCGGGTCGATGCCGGTCAGCCCCTGCAGCTCACCCTCCAGCCGGTCCAGCCGGTCGACGGCCGCTCCCTCCCCCTCCTCCAGCTCGGAGACCAGGTCGGCCCGCCCGGCCCGCAGACGTTCGGCCCCCTCCAGCACCCGGACTTCCGCCTCCAGTCCCTCCTCCTCGCCAGGGCGGGGGTCGAGGGCATCGATCTCAGCCAGCTGGAAGGTGTGCAGTTCCCGCCGCTCGGTCCGTTCGCGGGCCCGTCGCTGGAGTCCCTCCAGCCGGTCCCGCGCCCTCCGGAAGCGTTCCAGGAGTCCGCTGTAGGCCCGGCGTTCGGCCTCCAGGCCGGCCCAGGCGTCGAGCAGCATCAGGTGGGTGAGCGGCCGCAGCAGCGACTGGTGCTCGTGCTGACCATGCAGGTCGACCAGTTCCTCGCCCAGCGCCTTGAGCGTCCCTACCGTCACCGACACGTCATTCAGGAAGGCCCGGCTGCGCCCCTCGGCGCTCACTTCACGCCGGATGAGCAGTCCCTCTTCCCCCCAGGGGACCCCGATCTCCTCCAGCCGGGGCCGGACGGGATGGTCGTCGGGGAGCAGGAAACGGCCCTCGACCAGCGCCCGCTCGGCGCCGGCCCGGACCAGTTCGGCCGAGGCGCGTTCCCCCAGCAGGAGCTGGAGGGCGCCCAGCAGGATGGACTTGCCCGCCCCGGTCTCACCGGTGAGCACGGTCAGGCCGGGGTCGAGTTCCAGCTCGGCCCGGGAGATGACCGCGAAGTCGCGCACATGCAGGGACGCCAGCATGGGTCGAATATAGCAGGCTCCCCGGACCCTTCGCAGGGCAATCAGGTCCCCCGCTCCCCCACCCGGTAGTGGAGGGCCTCGCTCATATGGGCGGCGAGGATGTGCCGGTTTGGTGGGCAGGTCACATCATAATCTGTGCAGACGATTATCTGATGAGTAGGGGAGGGCTTTGCTCGCCTCAGTTCCTGTAGACCAAGTCACCGATCCTTGAATGTATCCTGTAGACCAGTGCGATTGGTTCCTGGTCGGTGGAGAAATTGGCCCATCCCAAGAGGTATCCATTCATAATCGTACCACCACTGATTGGCCATTGGGTGTCTCCCAAATACTCGCCTTCCGGGCT
>CAYUVJ010000373.1:0-2985 GCA_964447955.1 uncultured Gemmatimonadota bacterium | reverse complement strand
TGACGCCGCTGCAGGAAGAGGAGGAAATTGTTCCAGTTCTCCGGGTTGTTCATGACGATCGGCGGGTCGAGTCCGGAGCGGATATAGAGCAGTGCGTAGATCGAATAGCCCACCGCGAAGAGCAGGACCATCCCGATGATCAGACGCAGGTCGGTCAAAGCCGGCCGGTCCAGATACCAGAGCAGGATGACGATCGAGGGAATCGTCAGCAGGGCGAGCAGGTGGTTGCCGGCCCCGATCCCCAGCACATAGCCGATAAGCAGCAGCAGGGTCACCCCGCGGGTCTTCCCCCCTCCCCGGACATGACGGAAGGCAAGCCAGAGACAGAGGGCGGTAACCGCCATCGACAGGGAGTAGACCTCAGCCTCCACGGCGTTGAACCAGGCCGAGTGACTGAAGGCATAGGCCAGGGCCGCGGTGCCGGCCGCCGTTGCCTGGATCGCCGGGCTGTAGCCTTCGAACTCCTCGTGCCCGACCTCCCAGAGTTTCAGGGTCTCCAGCACGATGAGATAGAGGAAGAAGGCGGCGAAGGCCGAGGAGACTACCGAGATGAGCCCGACCTGCTGGGGTACGTTCATCCCGACCACGAACATGGTCAGCAGCCGCCCCAACAACACGAAGGTGGGCGCCCCCGGGGGATGTGGGACCCCCAGCATCTTCGCAGTGGCCAGGAACTCGCCCACGTCCCAGAAAGCGAGCTGCTTCGCCATGGTGAGGAAGTAGATGATCAGGGCAGCCAGGAAGACGATCCAGGCGCCCGCCACGCGGGGGTCTCGGAAGTTCTTCATAGCTTTACAGGTTGTCTGGCGGACGGGTGGAAGTCAAGGCGTCCGGGCGCCGGCGTCCTCCCAGTCAGGGAACCAGACTCCTAAGGCAGACGACGAGCGAGGGTCACACTGGGGATGGCCCGGACCAGTTCGGCTTCGGAGAGGTCGTCACTGATCAGAGTGACCCGGATCTCGCCGATCCAGGCGCGAGCCCAGGAATCCCGTCCGTCTACCCCCGAGCGCACACTGCGGACCCTCTCACCCCCCCCGGGCGGCGGCTCCGCCGACTCGGGGCGGCCGGCGAAGACCGAGAGGGTGGCCATGCCGTCCGAGTAGAAGGACTGGACGTACTGGGTGTCACGGCGCCGGACGTGGACGATCCGGTCGAGCCGGAATCCCTCGGGGGGCCGCTGCAGGATCGGGGTCGGCAGCCCGGCCCGGCGATATAAGGCTTCCGGGCCTTCGTACTCCCGGCCCAGGGAGGTGGAGCGGAGTTCGGCCTGGTCGGGGAGTTCGAAGACCCCGTCGGCCAGTTCCACCCCGAAACGGATATCCCGGTACTCGGTCTGCAGGCGCAGTTCGCCCCGGTAGTCGTAGCGTTCCATGCGCAGAGGTACGCCGTACTCCCGGTCGATCCAGGCCCGGATCGAGGGCCTTCCAGGCTGGTTCCCAGTGATCTGCAGGTCCCAGGTCGGCCGTCCGGCGACCGGCGGCCCTTCCGTGCGGACCACCCGGTAGTTGGTCCGCAGCAGGTCGAGGTAAGCGGGCGCGAGCACCAGCCCCAGGGTCTGGTCGTCGCTGCGTTCACTCACCAGCACCCGCTCGTCGTCCTGCCACTCGAAGACCCGGTTCTCCTGGGCCATGAAGTGGGACTCCCGGCCCTCGGGCAGGTCGAGGTAGTCGACCCGGTAGTCGCTGGGGGGCCGATGGCGGACGAACTGGCGGTTGGTGATGCGCGTGCGGGCGGAATCGGCCCGGACCGTGGTCCTGATACGTTCCCCCGCGAAGGATATGCTCTGCTGGCGCCCCAGCAGGCCGGCCAGGACGTCCTGGGGCTCCGCAGCAGCGCCCGCCGGTGCGGCCAGGGTGATCAGCAGGCCCAGGAGCAGGGACGCGCCCGGGAGGGCGCGTCGGTGGTGACGGATGACTGCGTCCACGCGGCCTACTTCGGTTCCCGGTCCCGGCGAGGACGTTCGGTGCGACCCTCACTGGTGGCCAGGACGGTCATATAGGCCCCATCGGAGAAAGGGACCTGGTCGGAGGCCAGGGCATGGTCCTCCAGCAGCAGTTCGAGGTCGTCCGGCGGCGGTCCCGAGGCGGCCGGGGGGACGGTCTGGTCCCCGCCGCGCAGCAGCACGATGCTGCCGATGGTCAGGATCAGGACGGCCGCCACGCCGGCGGCCCGGATCCCCCAGGTTCGCATCCGGCGTGCCGGGAAGGCGAGGGTGACCCTCTCATCCCGGGCGGCTTCCAGCAGCGCTTCCCAGCCCATCCGCGGAGGGGCGACCGGGTCGGCGTCGTGACGGAGCAGTCGCACCGCCTCCTCGAGGCGTTTGGCGGTCTCCCGGCAGCGGGCGCAGGCGGCCGTGTGCCGGCGGAGGTCCTCGGCCTCCTCAGGCTCCAGCCACCCTTCACGCAGGGCGGTCAGCTTCGACGACATCGGGCAGTCGTTCATGACAGCAGGATCCGCTCCAGTTGTTCTCTCAGTTTCAGGCGGCCGTAATGCAGACGACTCATCACGGTCCCCTCCGGACAATCCATGATCCGGGCGATCTCCCGGTGGCTGAAGCCCTCCAGGTCGAAGAGGACCACCACCGTACGCTGCTCCGGGGACAGCGTCTCGAGAGCATCCCGGATGTGCGCTTTGAGTTCCGTCGTCTCGAAGTCCCGCTCGGGATCGCTCGCCTCGACCAGCGTGCCGGAGGTGTAATCCTCCTCCGGGTCGGTCGGGTCGCCCCCGCGCATGGAGACACCCTTCGAGCCCAGGAACTTGTCTTCCATCCCCCCCGCGAAGGCACCGCTGCGGAGTTTCTCGCGCTTCAGGAAGTTGAGCGTCTTGTTGACGACGATGCGATAGAACCAGGAGGAGAAGGAATACCGGCGGTCGAACGAGGTGGCCGATCGGTGGATCTCCACCAGAGCGTCCTGCGCCAGGTCCCAGGCGTCCTCCGGATTCCGCGTCATCCGAAGCGCGATCGAGTATGCCTTCTTGAGGTAG
>CAYUVJ010000372.1:0-2990 GCA_964447955.1 uncultured Gemmatimonadota bacterium | reverse complement strand
GAGGGGGCGGGCTTACGAGCGAAGGCTCTCCGAAGAGTATCTCAAGTCACTTAACGAGGCGTACAACTACTACTTCTTCCACTACCAGGAGAGCCCGCTGCTGGTGATCAACACCAGTGAGATCGACTTCGTGCACCGCCAGGCCGACCTGGACGACCTGATCGAGGAGATCCGCCGGCCCCACGCAGGTACGACCTTCTACGGGCCGCGGCCCACCCAGGTATGACTCCCAGTCCGACCCACGAACCCTCGCGCCGCAAGGTGACGGTGCGTTCCCTGCGAAAGATGAAGCAGGAAGGTCGTCCCATCGTCTGTCTCACGGCCTATGAAGCGCTGACTGCCCGCTTGCTCGACCGGGCCGGGGTCGATGTGGTCCTGGTGGGTGATTCGGGGAACATGGTGATGGCCGGCCGGCGCGACACCTTGGGACTGACCCTGGAGGAGATGCTCCACTTCACCCGCTGGGTGGCTGCCGGGGTGGAGCACGCCCTGCTGGTGGCCGACATGCCCTTCCTGACCTACCAGGTGACCCGGGAGGAGGCGGTCCGCAACGCCGGCCGGCTGATGGCCGAGGGGGGGGCCGAGGGGGTCAAGCTGGAGGGGGGGGAACCGATGGCCGAGACGGTGCGCCACCTGGTCGAGGTGGGGATCCCGGTCATGGGCCATCTGGGGCTGACCCCCCAGAGTGTGCACGCCCTGGGCGGCTACGTGCTCCAGGCCGACGACCCGGAGTCGGCCGAGGAGTTGCGGCGGCAGGCGCTCATCCTGCAGGAGGCGGGCTGTTTCGCCCTGGTCCTGGAGAAGATCCCGGCCGAGACCGCCGCCGAGGTGACCTCCGCGGTGGAGATCCCGACCATCGGGATCGGGGCGGGGGCCGGCTGCGACGGCCAGATCCTGGTGACCCAGGACCTGCTCGGCCTCTACACCGAGTTCAAGCCCCGCTTCGTGCGCCTCTACGCCCGACTGGCCGAGGAGGTCTCCGGGGCGGTGGAGCGCTGGGCCGAGGACGTGCGGGCGCGTACTTTCCCGAGTGACGACGAGTCCTACCACCGCGGGAGCGGGTCCTGATGGAGCGGTTGACCGCCTCCGGGGAGATGCGGTCGTGGTCCCGGGAGGTCCGACGTGTCGGGGAGCGGCTGGCCTTCGTGCCGACCATGGGCGCCCTGCACGAGGGGCATCTTTCCCTGGTCCAGGCGGCCCGCGAGCGGGCCGACCGGGTGGTGGTGAGCGTGTTCGTCAACCCGACCCAGTTCGGTCCCGGTGAGGACTTCGAGCACTATCCCCGTGATTCCGAGCGGGACGCGGCCCTGCTGGCCGGGGCCGGGACCGACGCGGTCTGGTTCCCTGCCACCGAAGACCTCTATCCCGAAGGGGCGACCACCTGGGTGGTCGAGACCGGTCTGTCGGCCCACCTCGAGGGGGAGGCTCGTCCGGGGCACTTCCGCGGGGTGACCACGGTGGTCGCCAAACTGCTCCAGGTAGTGGAACCCGACCTGCTGGTGATGGGCCAGAAGGACGCCCAGCAGGCAGCGGTGGTGGGACGCATGCTGCGCGACCTAAAATCACCGGTCGAGCTCGTCGTGGCCCCGACCCGGCGGGAATCCGACGGTCTTGCCCTCTCCAGCCGCAACGCCTACCTTTCCGCATCCGAACGCCGGCAGGCAGTCTGTATCTGGGAAGCCCTGCAGGGCGCCCGGGATGCCTGGCGGGCGGGGGAGGAGGACCCGGAGGAGGTCGTACGCCGCATGATGGCGCGGATCACGGCCGAACCGGACACCACGGTCGACTACGCTGCGGTGGTCGACCCGGAGACCTTCGAGTCCGCCGAACGACTACAGGCGGGGACTCTCCTGTTGCTGGCCGTACGGGTCGGCAAGACCCGCTTGATCGACAACCTTCCGCTGGACGGGAGCTGACGGGTGCAGGTCACCATCCTGAAATCGAAGATCAAGCGTGTCCGCATCACGGGCACCGAGCTCTACTACGAGGGGAGCCTGACCCTCGACCCGGTGCTGATGGACGCTGCGGAGATGCTGCCGGGTGAGCGGGTGCAGGTCGTGAACCTGAACAACGGGGAGCGTCTCGAGACCTACCTCATCCGCGGGCGCCAGCCCGGCAACGGAGAGGTCGTACTCAACGGCCCGGCGGCCCGGCGTGGCTATATCGGAGATGAGATCATCATCATCGCCTACGCCCAGATGGACCCGGAGTCGGCGGCCAGCTTCCTCCCCGTGGTGGTCGCGGTCGAGGAGGGCAACCATCCCCAGGCGAGACCTTGAACCGGATCCGCAGACCGCATTGGTAGCATACCCACCGCCAGAACCCCACCACCGTGACGGGGATGATACGGTCCCCGGGGTGGCCGTCGTGCTGGCTGCCGGCGAAGGCACCCGGATGAAGAGCCCGCTTCCCAAGGTACTCCACCGGGTGGGGGGCCGGACCATGCTCGACCGGGTGCTGGACGTGCTGGAACGGGCCGGGATCGAGGACCTCGTGGTGGTGATCGGGTTCGGGCGGGGGGCCGTCGAGGCAGAATTGGCCGTCACCCATCCCCGGGCCCGGATCGCGATCCAGGAAGAGCAGCTTGGGACCGGACACGCCGTCTGCTGTGCCCTGCCGCTGCTGTCCGGCGAAGCGGACGTAGTCGGGATCTTCAGCGGCGATACTCCACTGCTGCGTCCGGGGACCGTACGGGAGCTGGCCGCCGAACATCGCCGTCGCGGGGCGGCGGCGACCCTGTTGACCGCCGAGTTGGAGGACCCGACCGGTTACGGCCGGGTGCTCCGCGGGCCCGACGGACTGGTCACCCGCATCGTGGAACAGAAGGACGCCTCGCCCGAAGAGCTCCGGGTGCGAGAGATCAACGCCGGCGCGTACGTCTTCGACCTGCCCGCCCTGCGGGAGAGTCTGGTGCGGCTCCGCGACGACAACGCCCAGGGAGAGTACTATCTGACCGATACGATCGGGCTGCTGGGGGCCGAGGGACGGCC
>CAYUVJ010000371.1:0-2992 GCA_964447955.1 uncultured Gemmatimonadota bacterium | reverse complement strand
CCGCTGACAGACGACTCCCTGTGAGGCCGGACGGACTCAGGGCGGGGTGAGCGGCTCCGGCACCCCCCTCAGCCGGACCTCCAGGCGGACCGATCCCTCCGCATCCATCCCGGTGAAGGCCAGATGGAGGGTGTGGCGCCCCGGGGCCGCCCGGAAGGCGGCGGCATCCACCTCCACCGTACCCCGTGAGCGGTGTTCGGCATCTTCGACCACGACCCGGTCACCCTCCTCGTAGCGCAGCGACCAGCCCGGTTCCAGCCGGGCCGCCAGCCGTATCGACGAGCCGTCGTCGAGGGTCAGCCGGACCTCCCGGACCGTCTCTTCCTCGGCCGTCACGATCCAGTCGAAGGTCTGGGTGGGGCCGGGGTTGGTGAAGACCACGGTCGTGTCGGCCGGCTCCCCCGGCTGACGGCTTCCTCCCCCGTAGCGGAAGATGCCCACCTCGACGGGGACCAGCCGCCAGGTATCGGGACCGTCCCCCTCCAGGTGGAACTCGGCGCCCACGTCCTCCATCCGCCGTTTCTGGTCGGCCCGAAAGGCCCCCGCCAGGCGGGCCTGTTCCCACCGCCCGATCGCGGCCAGGATCCGGTCGGTGGAACCGTTACCCTCCAGCGCCCGATAGTCGGTGACGAAGGCGTAACCGGCATCGAAAGCGGCCGAGCGGGCCAGCATCCACTCCACGTCCTCGAGGGTGGTCTGCGCCGTCATCCGGAACCAGCCCAGCATCCCGGGCATGAGGTTGCGCCGGAAGTAGGGCTGGTTCTTCAGCCGGTACTCGGTCTGACTCTCGCGGAACCCGGCGTACCACGGCTCCCCCCAGTTCATCCGGGTGTAGATGTGCCAGAAGTAGTGGCTGGTGCGGCTGGCGTCGGCGATGTAGCCGCTCCGGATCGGCTCGGCCAGGTGATCGAACCAGGCGCTTGTGAAGAGGATCTCGCCGTAGTTGCCCATCCCAGTGGAGCGGTTCCCCTCCACCCCGTCGAAGGAGATCTGCCGGACCCCCGTCTCGTTGTAGAAAGCGGCCAGTTGCGCGGCCATCTCCCGGCCGAGGTCAGCATCGGTCAGGAAGACCCGGTAGGCGTGGTCGGCCAGCAGGGCCACCGGGCTCCCGGCCGGGTGAGGAACGGCTGCCGTCCCGAACGCCCCCCGTCGGCAGTCGAGCAGGCGCCAGGGGGGTTCGACGGAGACGTCCCGGTACTGGACCAGTTCTGACCCGATCATCACCGTGCGCAGGGTGTTGTTATCGGCCGGGTCGAAGAGTCCGGGAGCGGAGACCACCAGCTCGGTCCGCCCGGCGTCGACCGCGACGGTGAGGACCTCGGCCCCCACCCGGGCCAGCCGGGGGTCGGGGACCGGGGTGACGTAGGGATCGTTGGTGGTGATGAAGTTGGAGAGGGTGTGCACCCCGACGTGGACCCCCGCCGCCTCGGCCTTCTCCACACAACGCCCCATGCCGGCCCACCCGTTGGGGAACCCGGCGCCGAGCTCGAAGTGCCCCCATGTGCGGAAGGGCCCGGAGTGGTAGAGCCAGCGCAGACCGGCCTGCCGGGTGTGGGCGATGGCCCGGTCGATGTCGGCCTCGGAGAAGTCCAGGATCAGGTAGGCCGCGGCAGCTGAGCGGGTCGTCTTCCCCCACTCCCCGTCGATCATCGGGTGGGGGAGTCCCTGGGCCAGCTCGATCCGCCCGATCGTCTCCAGGGCCACTCCGGCCGGAGCGCCGAAGAGGGCGATGGCCGAGCCGGCCACCCCGCCATCCTCGAAGGGAGGGGCGGTGTAGGCCTGGTGCCCCCAGTTCTCCACCACCCGCTCCCGGGAGCGGTCGCGGCAGTAGGCCTGCAGGGTGCTGCCGAAGGAATCGGGTTTGGCCGCTTCGACCCGGTAGAGCACGTAGCGCTTCCCGGCCTCGCTCAGGTCGGAGTAGTCCCCCGACTCGAAGAGGTCGAGCTGGGGCATGCAGTCGTTCTCATTCCAGGGGTAGCCGCCCAGGGTCTTCGGGTTCAGGGCCTGGAGACCGAAAGCGAACACCGAATCGCGTACCACCCCGACCGTCTCCGCGACGGTCTCCGAGATCGTCGTCGCGTACGGACCCCAGACGACCAGCTCGACCTGTTCCGCCGGTTCCACTCCAAGCAGTTCGAAGACCAGATGGGTCGGCTTGGGGGTGACCTGGACCCGGGCGGTGATTCCGCCCGGGTAGTCGAGCCGGGCGGTCCCCCCCCTCCCCGCCCAAATGAGCGCCCGGGGGGGCACCAGCATCCCCTCCACCCGCACGGAGAGCAGATGGGAGGGAACGACCCGGGCGAGGTGGTCCTGCCCGGTGGCCCGATCCACCAGACGGACGATCCGACCACGGCCGTCGACGCTCAACCGCAGATGGTCGGTGGTCCAGGTGGTGTGACGGACGGGGATGAGGGAACAGGCGGCCAGGCTGAGCGAGGCGGCGACCGCGGCCAGCAGGAGGCCGCGGCAGGCAGTCGTTTCGATCCTCACGGGACGGGTGTCCTCCTTCCGGACCGCGCGCAGCCGGTCACCATGACCGTCAACGCCGCAGTCTATCAGAAGCGGACCCCGCCCGTCGTGACTACTCCGCCCGCAGCGCCTCCACCGGGTCGACCCGGGTGGCCCGCCAGGCCGGGATGACCATGGCGGCCAGCACCACCACGCCCAGGAAGACGATCCCCACCAGCAGGGTCACGAGCTGCAGGGGCGAGATGCCCCAGACCATGCTGGAGACGATGGAGACCCCGCCGACGAGCAGGATGAACCCCACGATCCCTCCGCTGGCCGTCAACCGCAGTCCCTGTCGGACGAAATGCCGCATCACCTGGCCGCGGGACGCCCCCAGGGCCATCCGCACCCCGATCTCGGGCAGCTTCTTGAGAAACGCCTGGTTGCCGGTTTCGATGGCCCTGACAAGCTGCGGGATCGGCACGCTGAGCGCCCGCAGGGCCTTGCGCACGCCCATTCCGCGAACAGTCGTGAAGATGCGGAA
>CAYUVJ010000370.1:0-3003 GCA_964447955.1 uncultured Gemmatimonadota bacterium | reverse complement strand
GTCCCCTTCGGGGATCTTGACTTCTTTGAATTCCATTGCTGCCCTTCCTCGCTGAGGGTGGTCGGCCTGGTTGTGAGTGCCCGGCAAGTTAATGAACCAGACCGGTCCAGAACAAGACATCTGAGTCTGGAATCGGGCTTTTTCTGCGCAGCGTGTGCGGAGCCCGGGTTGCGGGGCTCGACCGGACCCCGTACCTTGCCCCTCCCATGTCCGCCCCTCCCCCATCCCCGCCGTCTGAAGAGGCCCCCGCTCCGGCCGACCTCCGGTCCCTCCTGGCTCTGGACCCGGACGACTATCCCGGGGCCGGCTACCGCAAGCGGCAGGTGGCCAACTGGGTCTGGGTGAACGGGGCCCGTTCCTTCGACATCATGACCAACCTCCCGCTGGAGCTGCGGACGGAACTGGCCAGCCTCTGGCGGGTGGGCGAGTTCGGATCCTGGGAGAGCTTTCCCAGCGAGGACGGCTCGGTGAAGTTCCTCTTCACCCTGCTCGACGGCAGCCGGACCGAGGCGGTCTACATGCCCTATCCCGACCGGACCACCCTGTGCATCTCCAGCCAGGTGGGCTGTCCGGCCGGCTGCAGCTTCTGCGCCACCGGGCGGCTCGGCTTCGGCCGCAACCTGACCAGCGCCGAGATCCTCGACCAGGTCCTGGCCGCAGCGGCCAACCGGGGGCACCCCCCCCGTAGGATCCGGAACGTGGTGCTGATGGGGATGGGTGAGCCGCTCCTCAACCTGGAAGCGGTCATCCCCGCGGTCCGGCGGATGATCGACCCGCGGGCCCTCGACCTGAGT
The DNA here is from genome assembly GCA_964447955.1 of uncultured Gemmatimonadota bacterium. Classification (GTDB taxonomy): domain Bacteria; phylum Blakebacterota; class Blakebacteria; order Blakebacterales; family CAYUVJ01; genus CAYUVJ01. The sequence goes on along the minus strand of CAYUVJ010000370.1, from coordinate 2,209 downwards.
CCCCGCCGCATCACCCTCTCCACTGTCGGCATCCCCCGGGGTATCTACCGGCTGGCCGAGGAGGACCTGGGGATACGGCTGGCCCTCTCCCTGCACGCGCCCGACGACGAGACCCGACAGCGCATCATCCCCACCGCCCACCGCTTCGGGGTCGCCGAGATCATGACCGCGGTGCGCCGCTACTTCGAGCGTACGCGGCGACGGGTGACCTTCGAGTACACCATGCTGGCCGATCTCAACGACCACTCCTGGCAGGCCCGCCGGCTGGGTGGTCTGCTCCAGGGGATCGTGGCCCATGTCAACCTGATCCCCTTCAACCCCTGGACCGGGGCGCCGGTGGAGGGCTCCTCTCCGGCGCGGATCCGGGCCTTCGCCGCCGAGCTGGCGGATCAGGGGATCGACACCAGCGTGCGCTGGAGCCGGGGGCAGGACGTGGGCGCCGCCTGCGGCCAACTCGCCCTGCAGCGGCCCTCCGGGGGCTGAACGGTCCCGGAAGACCACCGGCGACTCCACCCCGGTGGACCGTTTTCACTGAAAGTCCGGACCCCGGTTACCGTATCATGGGATAAAGGAACGACCAGGATCCCCCCACACTGGAGTGGCCTGACCATGCGACGCCCCCATCAGACCCGTACCCTGCTCTTCGTCCTCTTCCTCCTGCTGGCCACCGCCGCCCTGACCGCCTGCGGCGGCCGGCGGGCGCGGATGCTGGAGATCGACGGAGTACTGCACGTCCAGAACCCGGCCGAGCCGCTCCGTCCCGACATGGAGGTCGGGCTGGAGGAGGTCCTGCGGATCGGGGTGGCCGAAGGCGACGACGAGTTCATGCTGGCCGGCATCGGCGGACTGGCCGTAGCCCCCGACGGCCGGATCTTCGTACTCAGCCCGGGCGAGGACCGGGTGAGAGCCTATAACGCAGACGGGACCTGGAGCCATTGGATCGCCCGGCCGGGGCAGGGTCCGGGCGAGCTCGACCTGGCCTCCAGCCTCAGCTTGGGCAGCGATGGTAACCTCTGGGTATCGAACGTCCGTCGGCTCCGGATGAGTATTTACACCCCGGACGGCGAGCACGTCCGGGACATCCCCTTCCCGGGGGCCCCTCCGCTGCTGACCCAGACGACCGCCAGCGGCTTCATGGGACTCTACGTCAACCAGCGGGTCTCCGACGACCGGAAGATGATCAACATGACCTTCGCCCTGCGGAAATTCTCGGCCGAGGGGGACTCCCTGGGCACCCTCTTCTCCACCGACCTGGAGATGGAGATAGCCGACATGCAGCTGGGCGGGCTCCAGGACCAGATGCCGCTCTACACCCAGGACGACCGGGGTCGCGTCTGGCAGGTCCGTGCCCAGACCGAAGTCTACGAGATCAACGTCTTCGGATCGGACGGTACCCTGGAACGGGTGGTGGAGAAGGACTTCCAGCCGCTGGCCAAGAGTGCCGAGGAGATCCAGTACGAGAAGGACCTGGTCATGCGGGCCATCGCCCAACAGGCTGGGGGAGAGCTGCCTCCGGGGATGAACATCGACTACGAGCCCAACCCGAACCGCCCGGCCACCGGGCTCCCCTACTGGGACCCGCGGGGCCTGATCTGGATGTCGGTCGGGGTGCCGGAAGGTCCCGACCGTAACTCTTTCGACCTGTTCGACCAGGAAGGCCAGTTCCTGCAGCGGGTGACCATCGAGGGGGTCAGCGCCCCGGCCTTCCTCTGCTTCCAGGGGGACCGGGTCGTCATGGCCGAAGCCGACCCCGAACTGGTCCCCCAGGTGGTCGTCTACCGGGTCAGCCTGCCCGAACTCGATTGACCACAGGCACGACCCACACCGAGAGAACCGCTGAAGGCACCGAAGCCCTCCGGCACGAGCCGGAGGGCTTCTTCGTTCCCATCGGGGGAAGCGGGTGCAGCCTGGTGTCGACCGTCCCGAATAATGGTCGAGAGCAGGGTGAGAGGGAGCCTATGAGGCCGGGGGGATGATCCCGGCCGGCAGTCCTCGGGTGAGTTCCCGCAGCCGGGTCTCCAGGTCGCTCTTCACCTGCTCGAGCTGCGTCTCCAGTTCCCGGACCCGCCCCTCGGCCTGACCGCGGACCTCGTCCACGCGCGACCGAGCGGCGGTCACATAGGGTTGGACCAGCCGGTCCACTTCGGCCCGGACCCGCTGCTCGGCCCGCCGGACCTCCTCACCCAGCTGATCCCGAAGACCCCGGGAG
>CAYUVJ010000369.1:0-3004 GCA_964447955.1 uncultured Gemmatimonadota bacterium | reverse complement strand
CGCTTTGTCCAGGACCATTTCGGTCACCAGCACGTTCTTGAAGGAGGGCCGGTCGAAGAGCAGGACGCCGATGGCCAGCAGGCTGTAGAACCAGCCCCGGGTCTGGTCGATCCCTTCCGAGACGAAGTCGGCCGGGAACTGCCGTTCGAAGGCCTCCCGGTTCTCGAACGGATAGTGCCACTGGGCATAAGGCATCGAACCGGAATCGAACCAGACGTCGATCACCTCGGGAGTGCGCCGCATCGTCCCGCGGCCGCATCCGGTGCAGGTCCAGGTGAAGGCGTCGATGAAGGGTTTGTGCAGGTCGACCTCCTCCGGCACCTGGTCGCCGGCCCGGTCCCTCAGTTCCTCGATGGAGCCGAGACACTCCAGCCGGTCACAGCCTTCGGCGTCACATCGCCAGATGGGCAGTGGAGTGCCCCAATAGCGGTCCCGGGAGAGCGCCCAGTCCTGGTTGTTCTCGAGCCACTCCCCCATCCGGCCGCTGCCCAGTTCGGCCGGGATCCAGTTGATCTCACGATTGGCGGCCAGCAGGCGGTCCTTGATCGCCGTGGTCCGGATGTACCAGGAGGGCCGGGCCATGTAGAGCAGCGGGGAATCGCAGCGCCAGCAGAAGGGATAGGTGTGGACCAGGGTCTCCGCCCTCAGCATGAGACCGCGTCGCACCAGGTCCTCGATGATCCCCGGATCGGCCTCCTTGACGAAGGTCCCGGCCCAGGGGGTCACCTCGGGAACGAACCGTCCCTCTCCGTCCACCGGTTCGACCACCGGCATCTCCTCCCGCTGTCCGGTGGCGTAGTCGTCCTCGCCGTAAGCGGGTGAGGAGTGCACGATCCCGGTCCCGTCCTCGTCGGTGACGTAGGTGTCGGCGAAGACGCGGTGGGTGCGGGAGGTGTCCATCTTGACGAACTCAAAGGGACGACGGTAGGCCAGGCCCAACAGGTCGGCGCCCCGGAACCGGGCCACTTCGGTCACGCCCTCGGCCCACTCCGATCCATCACCGAAGAGGGTCAGCGCCCGGCTGCGGGCCAGGATCAGTCGTTCCCGCCCCGCTCCCTCCGGTCCCAGGGCGTAGGTCCGGCGGTGCCAGTCCTCGCCGTAGCGGGTATCGAGGGACTTGTGGACCGCCGGCCGCTGGACGGGGAGATCGATCTCCACGTATTCCAGATCGGCGTGCACCACCGTGAAGGTGTTGCTGATGAGGGTCCAGGGGGTGGTCGTCCAGACGAGCAGGCTGCGCGGGGTTCCCTCCGGCAGGTCGGCCAGCACCGCGGCGGCCTGTCCAGGATCGGTCACCGGGAAGCGCACGTAGATCGACGGGTCCTCGGCGTCCCGATAACCCAGCGAGACCTCGTGGCTGGAGAGCGGGGTGCCGCAGCGGGGACAGTAGGGCAGGATCCGGTGCCCCTGGTAGACGAGTCCCTGCTGGAATAGCCGGGAGAGGATCCACCAGACCGATTCGATGTACTCGTTCTTGAAGGTGAAATAGGGGTCGTCCAGATCGATCCAGAAGCCGATGCGTTCGGTCAGACGCCGCCAGTCCTCCTCGTAGGCCCGGACCGACTCCTTACAGCGGGCGTTGAAGGCCTCGACACCGAAGGCCTCGATCTCGGCCTTGTGCTCGATACCCAGCCGCTTCTCGACCTCGATCTCGACCGGAAGGCCGTGGGTGTCCCAGCCGGCCTTGCGCAGGACCCGGTAGCCTTCCATGGTCTTGAGCCGGCAGACCAGGTCCTTGTAGGTGCGGCTCTGCACGTGATGGACACCCGGGAGCCCGTTGGCGGTCGGGGGTCCCTCATAGAAGACGAAGTCGGGTGCGCCCTCCCGTTCCTGGACGGAGCGGCGGAAGATGTCGTGCTCGGACCACCAGGCCTGCACCTCGAGCTCCCGCCCGGCGGAATGGTTCACATCCTCCACGGGTCGGAAGGGACAACTCTTATCCGGTCGGTTCTGGCTCATAGGGCTCGGGTCGGGGACAGGTTCATGGAACGGGAACAGCGGGCCGGACCGTCGCCCGCCCCGCCCAATTAAAGACTTTCGATCACCCGTGTCATCAATCGGGTGAGCTGCGGCTCGGCCCGGGCGGCCGCGGCCAGGATGGCCGAGATATCCACCCGTTCCAGTGCGTCGGGCAGACAGAGGTCGGCGATGACCGAGATGGCCAGCACCTCGATCCCCTCGTGTACCGCGACGATGACCTCGGGCACGGTACTCATGCCGACCGCGTCGGCCCCGATGGTCCGGAGGTACCGGTACTCGGCCCGGGTCTCCAGGTTCGGACCGGCCACCGCCGCGTACACACCCCGATGGAGTCCGATCCCCTCCTCCAGGGCGATGCGACGGGTCAACTCCTTCAGCCGTTCGCTGTAGGGCTCGGACATATCGGGGAAACGGGGACCCAGACGCTCGTCGTTGGGGCCGATGAGGGGATTGACCCCCTGCAGGTTGATATGATCCTCGATCAGCATCAGTTCACCGGTGCTGTGCCAGGGACTCAGTCCGCCGCAGGCGTTGCTGACCAGCAGGGTCCGCACCCCCAGCGCGCTCATGACCCGGATCGGGAAGGTGATCTGGGCGGGGGAGTAACCTTCGTAGAGATGGAACCGCCCCTGCATGGTGACCACTTCCCTTCCCCCCAGCCGTCCGAAGATGAGCCGCCCCTCGTGGCTCTCCACCGTGCTGACGGGGAAATGGGGGATCTCGCCGTAGGGGACCGCGATCGGTTCCTCGATGACCCCGGTACCCAGGATGATACCGATCCCCGGCTGCGCCGTCGTATGGACGCGCAGAGCGGTCACGCTCTCCTGGATCCGGTCGTACAGTTCTTCGTTCATCATGTTGTCTTTCGTCGCCGTGTCAGCGCTCCAGGTCCTCCTCGAGCGGCAGGTCGACATCGGCCGTTTCCGCCGGATCGGCCCCGGACTCCAGGTCCTCGGACTTGATCGCGGCGGGCTCCTCATCCTCTATCAGGATGCGCGCGGGGGGGGGGGGGGGGGGGGCGGGG
>CAYUVJ010000368.1:0-3009 GCA_964447955.1 uncultured Gemmatimonadota bacterium | reverse complement strand
TTCGTCTATACTTCCATGGACTCGATCGATGCGGCTCTGGCAACTTATGACAGGGCCATCGCCCTGGAACCGGAGAACCTTGAAGTCCGCAAGAACGTCGGCTTCGTCTACTTCAACCAGGGGAACTACGCCAAAGCGATCGAATACCTGGAGCCGATCACCGAGCAGTTCTACGCGGACGGCGCGGTCGTGTCCAGCCTGGGAGTCTCCTACGTCCAGACCGACCAGAAGGACAAAGCCCTGACCCTTTACGAGACTGCCCTCCAGGCCGACCCGGAGAACGAGGAGCACCTCTTCAACCTGGCCTACATGTACATCCAGGAGGGGAACGACGATGCCGCACTGCCCTACCTGCTGCGTGTCATCGAGACCAATCCCTTCGACGCCGAGACGATGGCCCAGATCGGGTTCATCTACATGAACAAGGACCAGGGGGAACAGGCCTTCCCCTACTTGGAGAAGACGGTGGAAATCGATCCGAACAACTATCTGGCGTGGCAGTTCCTGGGGGTCTACTGGGTGCGTCATGGTGATGTGGAGAAAGGTGCGCAGGCCATGGATCGTGCTGCCCAGATCCAGCAGTTGCAGACGGGGAACCCGCCGCCGGTGAGCGCCCCGCCGGACACGACCAACATCCCGCCCGGCCTCTTCTGATCCCTGCGACCCCAGCGGTTTGCACCGGAGCACGCGCCGGACCCTTCAGGGCCCGGCGCGTTTCTGTGTGCGCCAGGCATGGCGCGCAGCGCCAGGACTGGCGCTGTCAACCGGTGAGCGAAAGCGAACCGGGAAGTGACTTGGGGGTGAGAGTCCCCTGGGGGCCCTGAGTGCCGGGAACCCCTAGCCGAACAGCAACCGTTGCCTCGTGAGGGGACGCGGGAAGGAAGCTGAAGGCAAAGCTCTGGCCCGAGGAACACGAACCGCATAGGAGGCGACCGCCGGGTGGGCGAGGGGGCACAAAGACCCGAAGCCCGATGGCACTCCGGACCGGGGGGTCGTAGATGCGGCGGGTAGGTGGAGCGAAGGTCACGCGCCTTACCCTGGGAGACCTCGCGTTGCACCTGAAAGGGTGACGCCGGAGGAGCGGCGGAGCGAGGAGTCAGCCGAGGCCATAGTAGCCGCGCGCACAGCGGTGAAGGGCCGAACAGGTGGAGCCGAACCGGCACCGAGGACTTGTATGGACCGTAAAGGCGCAGGCAAGAAGGCTGAGAGGCCCGAGACCTCCGGGAGGGTAGGCGGCGGAACCGCCGAGGGTACCGAAAGGTCGCGTCAAGCGGTCCCGGCGTCTGGAGGCAAGGCCGGGGAAGGGGTTCCTGGACTAATGGAGGAGGTGGTGCGGGCTGAGAACCTGAAGGCAGCGTACAAGCGGGTGGTCCGTAACGGGGGTGCCGGAGGGGTAGACGGCAGGAGCGTCGGAGACCTCGGGGACCAGATCCGTTCGGACTGGTCGCGGATCCGTGAGCAGTTGCTGGGAGGTACGTACCAGCCCGACCCGGTGCGGAGAGTAGATATCCCCAAGCCGGGAGGGGGAGAGCGTACCCTCGGCATCCCGACGGTGATGGACCGGATGATCCAGCAGGCCCTGCTGCAGGTGCTGACCCCCATCTTCGACCCGACGTTTTCGGAGGACAGTTACGGCTTCCGACCGGGCCGGAGCACGCATCAGGCTCTACGGCGTGCGAAGGAGCACGTCGAGGCCGGATACCGGTGGGTGGTGGACCTGGACCTGGCGAAGTTCTTCGACACGGTGCAGCACGATGTGCTGATGGCACGCGTGGGACGTCGGGTGAAGGACAAGCGGGTGCTTGGGGTGATCGGTCGCTACTTGAGGGCCGGGACTCTGGAGGGCGGGCTTTGGTCACCGCGAGCGGAGGGTACTCCGCAAGGAGGGCCCCTCTCGCCGCTGTTGAGCAACATCCTGCTGGATGAACTCGACCGGGAGCTGGAGCGCCGGGGACACCGGTTCGTGCGGTACGCGGACGACTTTCAGGTGTATGTGAGGTCGAAAGCGGCCGGCGAGCGGGTGATGGCGTCCCTGGAGCAGTTCCTGGAGAAGCGGTTGCGACTGAAGGTGAACCGCCAGAAGAGCGCGGTGGACCGACCCTGGAAGCGGAAGTTCCTGGGGTACCGGTTCACCTCGAACCGTAGGCCGAAGCTGAAACCGGACCCGACATCGGTGAGCCGGTTGAAGGAGAAGCTGCGGGAGCTCTTCCGACGAGGGCGCGGCCGGAGTCTGTTCCGCACCATCGAGACGATGAACCCGATCCTTCGGGGTTGGGGCAACTACTACGGACTCTCGGAGGTCGAAGGGGTGTTTGAGGAACTGGATCAGTGGATACGGCGGAGACTGCGCCTGCTGTTGTGGCGACAGTGGAAGCGACCACGAACCCGACTCAACGAACTCCGACGGCGGGGCCTGGATGAGGAACGAGCGAAACGCTCGGCCTACAATGGCCACGGTCCCTGGTGGAATGCCGGGGCCAGCCACATGAACCAGGCCGTCCCGAATGTGCTGCTTGCCCGTATGGGACTCGTCAGCCTCCTTGGACAGCACAGGAGACTCGTGTGCTCCACATGAATCGCCGGATACGGAACCGTACGTCCGGTGGTGTGGGAGGGCGGCGGCGCTAGGATCCCATGGTGCACCCTACACGGGCACGAAGCCGGAAACGGCGGATACAGCCAAGGGCAGCACCTACCGGGTCACTCGCGCCGCGCCCTACCCGATCTGGAGGGGATTTGCATGCCGGCGTATGAGGACCCATACTTTTACGATACCCCTGTGAGGTGTCCCCCCCGGGAGGACAGTGACCAGATGAAGAGACGGGAATCGAGCGGGTGAACGGCGAGACCTCCATCACGGAAGGACTCAAGGAACGTCTGCTGGGGGCGGACAAGCTGCCCCGGCATGTGGCCGTGATCATTGATGGGAACGGTCGCTGGGCTCGTATGCGTGGCCTTGACCGGATCTCCGGCCACGAAGCGGGGGTGGAGAGCGACCGCCGCATCGTA
>CAYUVJ010000367.1:0-3028 GCA_964447955.1 uncultured Gemmatimonadota bacterium | reverse complement strand
AGTCGTACACCCACGATTGGTCGAAGTACGACTGGGACGCCAAGGACGGCTCGGCGGGGGATCTCTTCTCCGACCCGCCCCAGTATTTGTACAGCTTCCCCATGATGGCGGTGAGCGACCTGCCCGCCACCTGGCCCGCCACCGGCTGGCCGGCGCCTGATATCGAGACGACCTGGTGGGGCACCGAGACCTGGGGCAAATGGGACTTGGTCGGGGATCGTAACGTCTACGGGGAGTTCGATGACACCTACGCCGATCGGGAGCAGGACGGCCAGTCCACATCGCTGGGCATCTCGGTCCGGATGCGGGCGATAGGCTACTCCTCCATCAACGTCATCTACTTCCAGTACGAGTTGACAAATAACTCCAGCTACACCTACGACGGTGTCTATCTCGGGTTGATGGTCGACTCCGGTGGACCGACGACCTCCGACTTCATCGGCTACCTCGACTACGACGAATCGCGCCAGCTGGTCTACTGCAAGGCCTACAATTACGACCCCGCGACCGGAACCCATCAGCGCGATAGCGGCGAGGAACTGGGATTCGTGGGCCACATGTTCCTGGAGAGTCCCACCGGCAGTCTGAAGACGGACGGTACGGGCGCCTACGTGTACAATCCCACCGATGTACTCACCCGGGTGGCCCTGCTCTCCTGGAACGACTACATCGATCCCGCCGTAGACGGTGAGGAGCAGCTCTACGGGGCCATGTCAGGCGATGTTTCCTACATGAACGTGGGCAAGTCCCAGGTGGTCTGGAAGACCGACCTGGCGGGCAACAACCCGGTCTACAAGCAGACCGCGTCCGATTTCATCGACGAGTACGGTGATGAGGAGGACCCGTTCTTCTACGTCTCTTCGGGGCCCATCACCCTGGGGCCGAGCGAGTCGGTGGACTTCGTGGTCGCCGCCGTAGCGGGTTACACCGAGGCCGGCATGCAGGTGGAGGCCGACAAGGCCATCCAGACTTACAATGCCAAGTTCAACGCACCCGCTCCGCCACCGGCACCACAGGACTTCCAGGCCAATGGAGTCCTGGCCGGACCCCACAGTAAGGTGTTCGACCCGGTACTGCACGACTACCAGGTCTACTACACCCCCACGGGGGACATCACGCTGACCTGGGACGCCTCGAAGTCCGTCGCTACTCCCGACCCCAACTCCGGAGATTTCGACTTCGAAGGGATCCGGATCTACCGGTCGGAGGACCGTGGGGACACCTGGGGGCAGCCCCGCTACGACAGTCAGGGCGGCCCGGTCGGTTTCTATCCGATCGCACAGTGGGACCTGGACAACACCTTCAAGGACAACGACCTGCTCTCGGGGACCTACCTGGGTTCGGATTCCGGATTGGTCGGGTCGTGGACCGATCCCAACACCGTGGACGGATTCGAGTACTGGTATGCCATCACCGCCTACGACCACGGGGCCTTCATCGGATCGGTCCAGACCGTGGCTTCGCTGGAATCCCCCCTGCTGAACGACCCGGCCTACCCCAGCGTGGTGGCGGTCATCGCCGGAGCGAAACCTTCGGGGTACACCACCGGGATGGTGGGCACGGGGACGGATGCCGGGGCGACCTACAGCGTCTACACCCCGGACGAGCCCGATTACCAGGCCTCGGTGATCGTGGAGGTCTTCAACGACGCCCTGATCACGGGTGAGAACTACTCGATCACCCTGTCGGACTACTTCATCGACGCCCTGGGAGACACAGTACGGGCCAACGTCCTGACACCCATCTCCGGGGATGAGTACCCGGTAGCGGGTGTGACGCTCACCAACACCACTACCGCCCAGACGCTCTACGACAAGCGGCAATCGAGCGCCGAGACGTTCGATCTGGAGAACCTGCCGATCAGTCAAGGGTTCCGATTGGTGACCCAGGATGTCAACGGTGGTCAGCCGGGCGTCTACGACTTCGCGGTCGTACCGGTGCCCGACAGCAGCGGCTGGGATCTCTACACCCCGCTGGGACCGTACTCGGGCGGCAGCCTGGAGCGGCTCATCTACCAGAAGGCGTTCTGGGACTTCGACCTCATCTGGCGCCAGACCGATCCCGGCGGTGCCCAGAACCACGCCATCAACCGGCACACCCGCACCGTGGTGGACGTTCCGTTCGAGGTCCACAACTCGGAGACCGGAGAACGTTACTGGCCGATCATCACCGACTGGTACGGGACCAACGAGAACTGGGACAACGGCTGGGAGGGCATCTACATCACCAACGTGCCCTACGCCGACGACTTCTTCGACCCGGTGCTGTACCCGGAGCACGACCCGGCCGATCCCAGCGGGTACTGGGGCTACACCGAGGACGATCCGGCCACCACCCGGAGCGACTGGCTCTACTACTTCGATCTCGACCAGTCGGATCCCGACACCTGGTACGAGAACGAGACCTGGCACGCGTCCATCTACAAGCCGGTTGCCGCTTTGCTCGGCGAGACGATGGCATTCTCGACCACGGCCTCCGCGATCGACCAGAGTGCCTCATCACTGGACGACATCAAGGTGGTCCCCAACCCGTACTACATCTTCGAGCAATGGGATCAGAGCAGGAACCGGAGGAAGATCCAGTTCGTCAACGTACCACCCAACACCACCATCGATATCTACACCCTGAGTGGTGAGTTGATCGCCAGCCTGGCCCATGATGCCAGCTTCAACTCCTCGCAGATCGGGGTGGTGGACTGGAACATCTGGACCTACGAGTACACCGAGACCGCTTACGGCCTCTTTCTGTTCGTCGCCAAGACGGCCGATGGGCAGACGAAGGTCGGCAAGTTCGCGATCATCCGGTGAGTGGCCGATGACGGTTCGAAAGGAGACGAGGGACATGCGGAAGCTGTTCACCTTAGCGATGGCGCTGCTCCTGGTGACCGCCACGGCTGCATACGGTCAGCAGGAGGGCGACACGCCGCCCACCGACCTCTCGAAGGTCGGCACCAGTGCGGCGAACTTCCTAAAACTCCCGGTCGGAGCACGGGCCCTGGCGCTGGGTGGGGGCGGCGTGGCGACGGTGC
>CAYUVJ010000366.1:2587-3030 GCA_964447955.1 uncultured Gemmatimonadota bacterium | reverse complement strand
GCCTGGTCACTCTGGAGTTCAACTGGAACGCGGACATGGAGTACGCCATGCTCAACGTCCGCGAGCGGCTCGACAACCTGCGCTTCTCCCTGCCCGAACAGGCCGGACGTCCCACCATCCTGAAGGCCGACCCCAACGCCGAACCGATCATGAGCCTGGCCGTCTCGGGGCGGGGGGGCCTGGACGAGGTCAAGGGACTGGCCGAGAACGTGGTCAAGCGGCGGCTGGAGCAGATCGACGGGGTGGCCATCGCCACCGTGACCGGCGGCCGGGAGCGGCAGATCCAGGTCGAGGTCGACCGGGCCACGGTCGAGGCCAGCGATCGGGTATTGCTCAGTGATTTTATGACGGAAGAACCCTTCATAATGGCCGGCGCGCGTTGGCGCGGTTTCACCGACCGGGTCATGGGCGGCGTCTCGCGGGAAAGCGTGGTGCCGGCCGAG
>CAYUVJ010000366.1:0-2577 GCA_964447955.1 uncultured Gemmatimonadota bacterium | reverse complement strand
GAGGCCCTGGGCATCAGCCTGCGGCAGGTCCAGACCGCGCTCTCCCAGGCCAACCGGGTGGCCACCGGCGGCACCATCAACCGGGGCCGTTTCAAGTGGTACCTGCGGCCGGTCGGGGACTTCCAGAGCATCGACGACATCCAGGAGGTGGTGGTCGTCCGCCGGGGGGACCGGCTGGTCCGGGTGCGTGACATCGCCGAGGTCAGCGACGGCTGGAAGGAGCGGGACAACCTGACCCGCTTCGACGGCAACGAGGCCATCGGCCTCCTGATCCAGAAGGAGGCCGGATCCAACACCAGCCGGGTGAGCGCCGCGGTGCTCGAGGTGCTCGGTCAGCTCCGGGAGGAGTATCCGGGGATGAGCGTGGCCGTCGCCTTCGACCAGGCCGAGTTCGTCAACGACGCCATCAGCAACGTCATCCTCTCCATCGTGGCGGGGGGGGTGCTGGCCTTCCTGGTCCTCTTCTTCTTCCTGCACGACGTGCGCAATCCGATCAACATCGGGCTGGCCATCCCCATCTCGATCATCGCCACCTTCACCTTGCTCTACTTCGCCGGCATCTCCCTGAACATGATGAGTCTGGGCGGGCTGGCCCTGGGGGTGGGCCTGCTGGTGGACAACTCGATCGTGGTGCTGGAGAACATATTCCGCCACCGCGAGGGGGGGGAGGACCGTTTCGAGGCGGCCGCCGTCGGCGCCCGCGAGGTCGCGATGGCGGTCACCGCCTCCACCCTGACCACCGTCTCGGTCTTCCTGCCCATCGTCTTCGTGGAGGGGGTGGCCGGCCAGCTCTTCCGCGACCAGGCGCTCACCGTGGCCTTCAGCCTGCTCGCCTCGCTGGTCGTCTCGCTCACCCTGCTCCCCATGCTGGCTAGCCGCTTCCTTCACCTGGAGTCCTTCGTCGAGGCCCGCCGGCAGGCGGATGCCGAACGGGCCGGGCGGCGGACCGAGCGGGATGCGGTTCGGCGCTCGCCGGTCACCGCAGCCGTGACCCCGGCCGGGATCGTCGAACCGGCGGGTGGGGGCCGGCGTCGCCTGCTGCGGGTGCTGGCCTGGCCCTTCCGTCCGGCGGGCCGGGGACTATGGTGGCTGACCCGGCAGGTCGGCCTGCTCCTGCGCTGGGCCGGCCGCCGGCTGGGGCGAGGGGCCATCGCGCTGATGCGCGGGACGGGAGCGGGTTTCCACACCCTCAGTGCTCCCCTCTTCGCCGGTTTCGACCGCTTCTTCTTCCGATTCTCCCGGCGCTACCACGCGCTGCTGGAGTGGGCCCTCGACCATCGCGGCCTGGTGGTGGCCTTCGCGGCCCTGCTGCTGATGGCAACGGTCTGGGCCGGGACCCGTCTGGAACGCCGGCTGATGCCCGAGGTGGACCAGGGGGAGTTCTCGATCGACCTGGTCATGCCCGCCGGCACCAGCCTGGAGGCCACCGTGGCCACCGCCGCGATGCTGGAGGGGTGGCTGCTGGAGATGCCGGATACCCAGCACGTCTTCATGAACGCCGGGCTCATCCGGGGCGAGAGCGCCATGGGCCGTCTCGACACCGACCTCAATACGGTCAGCATGCGGGTGCGGCTCCATCCCCACCGGCGGCGTTCGACCGCCGCGGTGGTGGCCGAGCTGCGGGCCCGCCAGAACGAACTGCTGGGGGCCGAGTTGACCTTCGAGACCGGTGAGACCACCTTCAGCCAGATCCTGGGCACCAGTCAGGCCGACCTGGCGGTCAAGGTGCGGGGTCTCGACCTGAGCCGGCTCCAGGAGATGAGCCGGGAGGTGGAAGGACTGCTGCTCGGGGTGGAAGGGCTCAAGGACATCCACGTCGACTTCCAGGTCGGCAAGCCCGAGATCCGGCTGAGCGTCGACCGGCGGGTGGCTGAGACCTACGGTCTGGCCGTGGACGACGTGGTGGCCATCATCGCCGCCACCATCAAGGGCGAGGTGGCTACCGAGTTCCAGGACTTCGACCGCAAGGTCGAGGTCCTGGTGCGCGAGGCCGAGGCCGACCGGACCTCACTCCAGCAAGTGCTCGACATGGGGGTCCCGGTGGGGCTGAGCGGCAGCGGGGACGGTCATCGGGTCCCGCTGCGGGAACTGGTCGACTGGCAGTACACCACCGGTCCGAACGAGGTCCGGCGCGAGTCCCAGAACCGTCAGATCAGCGTCTTCGCCAGCGTGCAGGGGCGCCGACTGGACGAGGCCATCGCCGAGGTGAGCGCCCGGGTGCGGGAGCTGGAACTGCCGACCGGCTACGAGGTGGTGGTGGGCGGGGTCAACGAGGAGATGGACCGTTCCTTCCGCAGTCTCTTCATGGCCCTGGGCCTGGCCGTCCTGCTCGTCTACATGATCCTGGCCGCCCAGTTCGAGAGCCTGCTCCATCCCTTCACCATCATGTTCTCGGTCCCGATGGCGCTGGTCGGCTGTGTGGTCGCCCTCTGGATCGCCGGAGCGGGGCTGAACATCATGAGCCTGGTGGGGACGGTGGTGCTGGTCGGGATCGCGGTCAACGACGCCATCATCAAGGTCGACTTCATCAACCAGCTGCGCAGGGCGGGACGGAGTCTGCGGGCGGCTATCGTAGAG
>CAYUVJ010000365.1:0-3034 GCA_964447955.1 uncultured Gemmatimonadota bacterium | reverse complement strand
AATGAGGGCCACCACGGCCAGGGCGACCGAGCCGACCGTCTTCAGGCTCAGGTCGCGGTCGGTCCGCACGTCGGCGACCCCCTCGGCGGCCGACTTCATCTTGGCCAGCCCGATCCGGAACGACTTGATCATGGTCGGGATCGACTTGATAAGGGTGATGATCCCGGCGCTGGCCACCGCCCCCGCCCCGATGTAGCGGATGTAGAAGTTGCGCATCTCGGAGATGGTCAGGTCGTCCACGATCATCGAGGCCGGCGGCACGATCTGACTGCCCCAGACATGGGCGATGGTCGGGATGATGACCAGGTAGGAGAGCGCCGCCCCGCAGACCATGATGGTGGCGATCTTGAAGCCCAGGATGTAGCCCACCCCGATCAGGGCCGGCGAGATCTCCAGGCTGACCTGGGCCTTCTTGATGAAGGGGAGCCGGAAGGCGATCTCGCGGCTCCAGAGCTGGAGGCCCTTCCACAGGAAGGCGAAGAGGATCCCGATCCCCATCCCGGTGAAGACGTTCCGGGCCGAGCGTCCCCCCTCCTGGGCCGCCAGCAGCACCTCGGCGCTGGCCGTCCCCTCCGGGTAGGGGAGCTTGCCATGCTCCTCGTTGATCAGGTAGCGGCGCAGGGGGACCATGAACATGACTCCCAGCACCCCTCCGATGGCGGCCAGCATGCTCACCTGGACGTAGTCGGGGTTCAGTCCCCAGAGCCAGATGGCCGGCACGGTGAAGATGATGCCCGAGGCCAGCGAGCTGGAGGCCGACCCGACCGTCTTGGCCATGTTGCTCTCCAGCAGCGTGGCCGGACCCAGGATCGGCTTGAGCAGGGCGAAGACCGCCACCGTCATGACCGCGATGGGGATCGAGGTGGAGATGGTCAGACCGACGCGCAACCCCAGGTAGGCGTTGGCCGCCCCGAAGGCGATCCCGAAGAGGCAACCCAGGATGATGGCCTTCCAGGTGAACTCGGCCGGTTCCTCGGATGCGGGGATATACGGTTCGTACTGGTCGCCGGGGATCTCCTCGTAGGCCTCCGGCCGCAGACCGCCCTTCCTCTCCGACATCGCATCACTCCATGGCTAATGTGGCGTCCGAGAACATAACCGGCGCCGGAGGGGGGCGTCCAGCGAGAGCGGTCTAAGATCCTGTCACGGAGGACCGAAGGTAATCAGATGGAAGGGGCGTTGCGGGGAAGGCGGGACGTCAGACCTGACCGAACCGGTCAGAGGCGGCCATCACCCCGGCCGGCGGGCGGCCCGCCTTCAACTCGGCCGCCATGAACCGCATGGCCGGGTCGACGTGCCGGAAGAACCGCTTATAGCCCTCACAGAGCCAGTTGAGACCGGGCTCCCCATCGGGGGTGGTCAGGATCCGGTTCTTGGGGCATTCCCCCCGGCAGGCGAAGAGGACGTTGCACTCCCGACAGGTGCGGGGGAGTCCGTCCCGTTTGGCCTCGCCGAACCCGCGCAGGGTCTCCGAGACGGCCAGCTCGGCCAGGGGAGTCTCCATCAGGTTGCCCAGCCGCCAGCGGGGTTCCACATAATGGTCGCAGGCGTAGAGGTCGCCATCGTGCTCCAGCGCCAGGGCCTGCCCGCAGGTCTCCTCGAAGATGCAGAGTCCGGGCCGCATCCCCAGCCAGGAGGCCAGAGTGACGTCGAAGAGCTGGACGAAGATGCGTCCTACGTCCCGACGGACCCACTCCTCGAAGACCGCCACCAGGAAGTCCCCCCACTGCCGGCCGGTGACCGAGCGCTCGGAGACCTCCTCCCCCTCCTGGAACCCGGTCTCGTTCACCCGCTCCACGATCGGGATGAACTGCAGGAAGCGGAGGCCGAGATCGTCGCGCAGGGTGCGGTAGACTTCCAGAGGGTGCGGAGCGTTGGCGGCATGCACACAGACCAGGGCATTGTGCTCGACCCGGTGCTCCTGGAGGAGCGCCAGCCCCTGCCGGACGGCAGCGAAGGTGGGCGCACCTCCCTTGTCCACCCGATAGACGTCATGGAGACGGGCCGGACCGTCGATACTGATCCCGACCAGGAAACCCTGCTCGGCCAGGAAGGTGCACCAGTCGTCGTCCAGCAGCACCCCGTTGGTCTGGAGGGTGTTGCGCACCCCCTGCCCCGGGCGCCGGTGACGCCGCTGGAGATCCA
Organism: uncultured Gemmatimonadota bacterium; assembly: GCA_964447955.1. GTDB lineage: Bacteria > Blakebacterota > Blakebacteria > Blakebacterales > CAYUVJ01 > CAYUVJ01. The sequence goes on along the minus strand of CAYUVJ010000365.1, from coordinate 889 downwards.
CCACCCGCCGGAAGAAGTCGAGCCCCATCAACAGCGGCTCCCCCCCCTGCCAGGCGAAGGTGACCTCGGGATAGGGCTGCGCGGCCAGGTACTGACGAATAAAACTCTCCAGCACCTCGTCGCTCATACGGAAGTCGCTGCCCGGATAGAGCCGTTCCTTGGAGAGATAGTAGCAGTAGGCGCAGTCCAGATTGCAGACCGGACCCCGCGGCTTGGTCATGACGTGGAAGGGAGGCACCTGTCCGGCCAGCTCCGGCGACAATCCTGACAGCGGTATCTTGCGGGCCATCTTCCCCCCCGGTATCAACCCCGTTCCCGGTCAGTCAAACGCCCTTGGCCCCGGCCCGGCAACGGGAAACGGCGGGAAGGAGCATCTTGAAGGGGGCGGCGGCCTCCGGGTACCTTCCGGGGAGGAGCGTGCTTCCTTCCACCCTGACTGCGAGACATTGAGACGATGACGACGGGTCGGATGCCCTCATCCGGGATGGACCGGCGACGATTCCTGGGCAGGATGGGACTCGGGGTGGCGGGACTGGAAAGGACCGTGACCGTGGACCGAAAGATCGGACGCCGGGAGTTCGTGCAGACCGCCGGGCTGGGGACCCTCGCCCTTGGGGCCGGGAGCCTGACCGGCTGCGGGGGGCTGCTGCGCCGGGAACGCCCCCAGAACGTGGTCTTCATCCTGGCCGACGACCTGGGCTACGGCGAGGTGGGCTGCTTCGGGCAGGACAAGATACGCACCCCCAACATCGACCGGCTGGCGACCGAGGGGATGCGCCTGACCCAGCACTACTCGGGAAGCCCGGTATGCGCCCCCTCCCGCTGTACCCTGCTGACCGGCCTGCACACCGGGCACGCCTACATCCGCAACAACGACGAGATGAACGAG
>CAYUVJ010000364.1:0-3063 GCA_964447955.1 uncultured Gemmatimonadota bacterium | reverse complement strand
GGCAGGGGGAGATAGGGCCGATCAACCGTAATCAGGATGCCGAGAAACTCCGACAGACTCCTAGGCGGTCCTCCTGGAGGAGAGCGATGGCGTCCCGACTCTGTTCGATGAGGGAGCGGAAACGGCGTCCCCGCTCGGCCGAATCCCGCTGTCGCCGTTCTTCGAGTGCCTTGCGGGTCCCCCAGAAGAGGGTCGCCAATGCGCTGAAGAAACCCGCCAGGGCCAGCAGGAAGAGCAGGGCGTTACGTCGCCACACCCCCAATACCTCAGCCCGGTCCATCTTGACGACCATGCCCCAGCCGTGGGGTTCGATCCACCGGGTGACGGCGTAAACCTTGCGCCCCCGGTAATCCGTATAGCGGTCGAAACCTTCGACCTCCCGTACCGCAGCCAGGCCAGCCAGGTCGGCGGCAGGAGACTCTATGGTCCATCCAATCCCCCATTCCGGGCGGAAGCGGAGCGGTGAGACCAGGCGGACCCCCTCTCCGTAGGGTCTCAGGAAGAGGGTCTCCATCGTATCGCTCAGCATCGGATCGTCCTGCACGATCGCGTAGAGTGAGACGGTCGGGTCCTGCTCGATGGCCAGGGCGCCGTGGGTGGTCCCATCCTCGTCCAGGACCGGGACGGCCAGGCCGACCCGCACCGGGCCATCTTCGGCATGGGTGTGCAGGATGACCCGTGACGGTGTCCGATCGGTGATGGCTTCGCGGGCGAACCCTTGGTTGTGAGGGAAATCGGGGGGTTCGACCTCACCCAGTCGGTAACGTTCGACTGCCTCCCGGTCATAGAGGATCAGACCTTCCAAGCGATAGCGTCGCAGCGCGACCGTCAGGTACCGGATCAGACGGGCGGCCGGTCGCCGGTCCGGTCCTCCCAGGAACTCCCGCAGCAGCGGTTCGGCCGCGATGACCTCCAGGTCGGCCACCAAGTCATCCGACCAGCGCTGCGCCGAGGCCTCCCGCTCGTCGGAGATGTACTCCAGACGCGTCCGGACAACGGCCCGCTCGTGTCGGAAGGTGGCATAGAGGTAGAGACCTGCGATCACGGCGCAGATCACCACGGCCACGATCCAGCCCGAGCGGGGCATCCAGGCCCGGACCCTGGAATGTCGGGTCGTGCGTTTGTTGAGGCCTGCTCCGGTCATCCTCTCCCGGACCCTCCTCCCCGAAGGGGCGGTACGTTCGGAGTCTATTCTATCCTATGAGCCCTCCGGAATTAAAGAGGGGGCCGTCACCGGCCCCCTCCTGGGTTCCATATCCGATGGGCGGTCCGCACCTCTCCTGCGTGACGGGATTACCGGTCACGGACCTCGACCGGATCCGATCGTGGGTTGTTCTGGGATCGGGGGGTCGGGAGGTTGGAGGGAACGATGATGCGAAAGGAGACGATGAGATCCGGCCACCGTCGGCCGGCGCGAGCTGAGGATGTCATTGGTGCTTGTATCTAGATAACAGCGGAATAGATTTGGCTGGGTCGGTGATTTCGCGATATCGGGAAGACGCAGATTTTGAAGAATATCCGGCGGGTACTGAATCCGCTTTCAACCCGGAGCGTACTTCATGGAAGGATTCCTCGATAAGCTGCTGAAGATCACCACAGCCGTCGCTGACAATATCTGGTGGCCGGAAATACCCGGCCTTCCCTTCTTCCCCGGTGTAGTCGTACTCCTCGTCATCACCGGATTCTATATGTCGTACGTGACTGGATTCATCCAGATCCGGCGGCTCGGTCTGGCGATGCGTCTGATGATGAGGGGTCGGAGCAAATCGGACATGAGGGACAGAACGGGCGATGTGACGCCGTTCCAGGCGCTCATGACCGCACTCGCTTCGACTGTCGGGAACGGCAACGTCGCCGGTGTGGCCACGGCTATTGCCAGTGGGGGACCGGGCGCCCCTTTCTGGATGTGGATAACTGCGATCTTCGGGATGTCGACCAAGTATGCGGAAGGATTGCTCGGGCTGAAGTACCGGATCAAGACCGCCGACGGAACGTTCAGCGGCGGCACCATGTAATATCTGCGGGATGGATTGAAGCAGAAGCGACTGGGGTTATTTCTTGCGTTCTGGTTCTCGATCGCAGTGATGATCATGGCGACATTCGGTAGCGGCAATATGGCTCAATCCAACTCCATATCCCTCGCCCTGAACAGTGACTTCGGCATACCCTTTATCATAACGGGACTTAGCCTTGCCCTCTTGACGGGTATCGTGATTATCGGGGGCATCAAACGAATCGCCATGGTTGCCGAAAAAATCGTTCCGGCCATGATCGTTTTATATATGGGAGCCGGGTTGTATGTCATGCTCACGAACATATCGAATATTCCGAACATACTCATGATCGTCTTCCAAAGTGCGTTGACCAATGAGGCGATCGTCGGTGGTGTCCTCGGACATACGGTGAAGGAAGCCGTACGGTTCGGTGTCGCCCGCGGAACGCTCTCGAACGAATCGGGGATAGGATCGTGTTCGATCCCCGCCGCCGCGGCCAAAGGGAATGAAGCGGCAGCACAGGGGATGGTCGCCATGATGGGAACGTTCATCGACACGATCATCGTCTGCACCATGACCAGCTTTGTTATTCTCAATGCGGATCTGCATCCAGGTGTTACCGGATTGACCAGCACAGAGCTCACGAAGACGGCGTTCGGCATCGGGCTGGGGCATGACCTGGGGGGATGGATCGTGAGTCTCAGCAGCCTGCTCTTCGGCTACACGACCCTGATCGGCTGGTCCTACTATGGTGAGCAGGGTGCGAAGTACATCTGGGGTCTCAAGAGCGTCCTGCCGTACCGATACATATTCTGCCTCTTCGTCTTCATGGGCGCGGTGTTCCAGGGGAACTATCTGCAGATCGTCTGGAACTTTGCCGACATCGGGAACGCGATGATGGCCATCCCGAATCTGATCGGCCTCATCCTCCTCGGTGGCGTGATCCGGCATTTGACCAATGACTATCTGAAGCGATGGGACGGAGGAAAGATCCTGAGTCCATTCGGTGACTGAGTGGTGGGACCGGTCGGGCGGCGGACAACGGCTTCGATTCCATCATTCAGGAGAT